>QHOD01000170.1 GCA_003218615.1 Verrucomicrobiota bacterium | reverse complement strand
CGCCTTCCAGCGCGACTGCAACGCCTAGATCAAAATCGTCATTGTCGATAATGTGATCGTCCTCGAGAATCAAACGTCGGAATGATGCGTGTTTTTCCATGGCACGCACAACCGCCCAGGCGATCATTACAGAGGGCGAGGGGGCCTGTTTTCCATTTTTCTTTTTCGCCACCTCACGCGCATTCCGGATTGAGTCCCAACGTGCGTCGATCTGCAAATTGGCAGGAATAACGTGACCGAGTTTACGCGTGATCGTAGGCGGAAGGGCTGGGGCAACTCCGGTGTAGCGGCGCGTGTCCTCAGGCGCAGCTTTTTCCTCTTTGCGGCTGGGGACAGCTGCCTCTACGGCTTGACCATCACGGGTAAAAATGGTGCCGAGTTCCTGGCCGATATCGACAGTGTCCCCGACTTTGGCTTTCCATTTGCCCATTACTCCGGCGAAGGAAGACTGAATCGGATAAACCGCCTTATCAGTTTCGACTTCGCAAAGATCGTCGTCGAGCGCGATCGGGTCACCGGGTTTTTTCAAAAGCGAAACAATCTTTGCGTTGCGAATCCCTTCGCCCATGATCGGAACGGTGATGCTTTGCGTGTGTTGTTTCGACGTGTCGATCTTCGGTGGGTAGGGGCGTTTTTCCTCAGGCGCGGGCTCGACTTTGCGGCTGGAGACAGCCGCCTCTACACCAGCGACCGCGGCTACAACTGCGCGCTCCTGCCCTGTCGCAACCGAGCGCCTGATCGCGGCGATGATGCGCTCGACGTCCGGCAGCGCGGCGTATTCATAGATCGGGTTGTAACCGATCACGACGTTGGCCTTGCTCACGAGAATCGGCGGACTGATCATTGTGCTCCAGAGTTCCGCATCGCCGCTGAGATGCGAGATGATCATCTGGCCGACGCTGCAATTTTCCGTGTCCTCTTGGACGACGACAAGACGTCGGGTTTTTCGCACGGATTCTTCGATGGCCGCTTTGTCCCACGGCACGATTGAGCGCAAGTCGATCAGCTCGACGCTAGTTTCGTTGTCGATCTTAGCGATCGCTTCGAGAGATTTCTCGATGGTGTTCCCCCATGCGACGAGCGTCAAATCAGTGCCTTCGCTGCATTTGCGTGCCTGACCCAACGGCACGGCGCGGATAGGCTCTCGCGATTCGTGCTCGGCCCAGAGCAGATGTTTCGGAATCAGAAAGATGACGGGGTCCTCGCTGTGCATTGCGGTCCAGAGAAGGCCTGCCGCATCTTCCGGTGTGCTTGGAATGACAACGCTCAGGCCCGGGTAATGCGCGAGCGCCGATTCGTTGGCCTGGCTATGCCACAAGCTACCACCAGGAAGATAAGCGCCGTAAGGCGCGTAAATCACCAGAGGACATTTCCAATTTCCGAACGATCGCCAGCGTAAATTCGAGATGTTGGTGACGACCTGGTTGAAGCCCGGATAAATAAAATCGATGAATTGCAGCTCGAACACGGGGCGTTTGCCGTAGGCGGCGAGGCCGCAGCCCACGCCAAGAATCGTCGATTCAGCTAGCGGCGAATTGAAAACCTGATTGGGAAATTTGGTTGAAAGCTTTTGCGTAAGGCGAAATACGCCGCCTTTTGGATCTTCGATGTCCTCGCCAAAAATGATGCGGCGCGGATCTTCCTCGAGCCCTGCGCGCAATGTTTTGTTCACGGTATCGCCGATGCGGTACTTTCCAGGCGGCAGGATCTCTTGATCGATCCTGGGCGGTGACTTGGCGACATTGGCGAGAAGTTCGTTCGGTGACGGATCTTCGGCTTTCTCTGCCTCGCTGTACTCGCGCCGAATGCGCTCCTTGATTTCATTGTCGATCTTTGCGAATTCCTCCGCGGTGATTGCACCTTCCTTAATCAGTTGATCCTTCCAGCATTTGAGCGGGTCGCAGTTTTCGAGCGCGCGCAATTCTGCCTCGTCGCGATAAAGTTTTTGATCGTCTGAACTGGTGTGGCTGGAAAGGCGTTCCATCGTTACCCAGAAAAATGCCGGGCCATACCCTGCGCGGATCTTTTCCATCGCGGCGCTTGCTGTGTCGTAAACTTTCTGGACATCGCGACCATCGATCTGCTGCCAATCGCTCGCTTCAAGAACACCCAGTGCCAGCGGATTGGTTTTGCGAGTCGGCATGCTGATGCCATAGGCGTTATCTTCGACGACGAGCAGGAGCGGCAGTTTCTTTTCCTTAGCGAAAGAAACAGCTTCGAAGAAATCGCCTTGGCGCGTCGCGGCGTCGCCAACCGTTGTGACCACGAGATTTTTTTTGCCATCGAGTTTAATGCCCCACGCGATTCCGCATGCGGGCAGGAGCTGTGAACCCGTCGGTGTCGGCACACTCCATATGTGCAAATCGGCGTTGCTGTAATGCGATGGCATTTGCCGGCCGCCGCTCCCGGTATTGCGTTTCGCAAAATATTCCAAGCCAAGCTGGCGCGTGGTCATGCCACGGCCGAGGACAAGACCGCGGTCCCGATAATATGGAACGATGTAATCGTCCGGTTCCATGAGAAATGAAACGGCCGCGAGCGCCTCGTGGCCCATTCCGGAAACGTGAAAATGCCCTTTACCCTGACGATTTAAATTCTGCTCGCGCAAGTCGGCGTGCCGACTCTCCAGAATCGTCGTGAGGAGTCGCAGCTTATCTTTTTTGCTGAGCGCAGGCATAAGCTATTGATCTTACAACTTCACTTGCGGATCGACAATCGCACGGATTTGTTTCGAATGGAAAATGTCGATGCAAGCGACAAACGCAAAGTTGAGGCAGGGCAGGGGAGTAATCGAACATTATTGCGAATATCTTCCGGTTTCCGATTCAACCCCGATTATTTCCCTGGGCGAGGGTGACACGCCGCTGCTGTTTTGTCCGCAATTAAGTAAACGAGTCGGCCATGGCTGCGAAGTTTTCGTCAAAAACGAAGGAGTTAACCCGACGGGTTCTTTCAAAGATCGCGGTATGACCGTGGCTGTGTCCAAAGCGCTGGAGCGTGGAGCAACCGCGCTCATCTGCGCTTCAACAGGAAATACATCGGCTTCGGCAGCCGCTTATGCGGCGCGGGCGGGAATTTCATGCGCAGTGGTTTTACCCGCCGGCAAAATTGCGAGCGGCAAATTGCTGCAGGCTTTTGCCTATGGCGCAAAGATCGTTGCGATTGACGGCAACTTTGACGACGCGCTTCGAATCGTGCGCGAGCTTGGCGAGCGCGGCGATTTTGCAATCGTCAATTCGATTAATCCGGATCGGATTGCCGGACAAAAAACCGCGGCTTTTGAGATTGTCGATGCACTGGGCAATGCCCCCGATTTTCATTTGCTGCCGGTCGGTAACGCTGGAAACATCACCGCTTATTGGGCGGGATATCGCGCGTATAACGCGCACCAAAGATCGACAAAATTACCGGTGATGCTTGGTTTTCAGGCAGCGGGCGCAGCCCCGATTTTTTACAACCGGATCGTCGAGACGCCAGAAACGATTGCGTCTGCGATTCGAATCGGCAATCCAGCCAGTTGGAAACAGGCGCGCGCGGCAATTGCCGAATCGCACGGGGCGATCGACATCGTGAGCGACGAAGAGATTCTTGCCGCGCAAAAATGGCTGGCGCAACATGAAGGAATTCTTGCCGAGCCTGCGAGCGCGGCCGCCATTGCGGGACTTTTCAAATGTCGTAATTCAAACGAGGCGGCATACTCGTTCCAAAAGATTCCAGATGGAAGCGGAATTGTCTGCACAATCACCGGGCACGGATTGAAAGATCCAGACATAATTAGCCAACGCATGAAAGAATTAGAACCCGTCGCTGCGACGGTGACCGATGTGCGACGCGTAATTGGGCTGTAGCCGACGCTCGAAAACCATCGCGGTTCGTGTTTCCTTCGGTTTTAATCTTCATCTGACATGCGGCTGATTGTTCAAAAATACGGTGGCACTTCAGTCGGAACGCCTGAGCGAATCCGTAACGTTGCGCGGCGGCTGGTTGAAACACAGCGTGAAGGTTGCCAGGTCGTGGCAGTGATCTCGGCAATGGCGGGCGTGACAGATGAGTTAGTCAAGCTCGCGCATCAGGTATCGCCGAACCCGACCGCGCGCGAACTCGATATTTTGCTCGCAACCGGCGAACACGGAGCGACCGCTTTGACCGCGATGGCGGTAAACGCACTCGGCGGCCGGGCCATCTCACTAACCGGTGCGCAAGCGGGAATTCTAACCGATCGCAATCACGCAAAGGCGCGAATCGCGAACATCAGCCCCAAGCAAATTCATGAACTACTGTCGGACGATTACATTGTCATCGTCGCCGGTTTTCAAGGTCAGACTCCCGAAGGGGAAACAACCACGCTTGGCCGTGGCGGCTCGGACCTGACCGCAATCGCGCTGGCTGGCGCTTTGAACGCCGATGTTTGTCAGATTTTTACCGATGTCGATGGCGTCTTCACGTGCGACCCGCGCCTCGTAACCGATGCAAAAAAACTCGACGAAGTCGCTTACGACGAATTGCTCGAGATGTCGAGCGCCGGATCGAAGGTGATGCAATCGCGCGCCGTGGAGTTTGCCAAAAAATTCGGGATCGAATTCGAAGTACGATCGAGCTTCAAAACCAACACCGGAACAGTTGCCAGGGAAGCGAGCCCCAGCATGGAGGACGTCGTTATTCGCGGCATCAGTCTCGATCGCCATCAGGCAAAACTCACGGTCGCAGGAGTTCGAGATGAACCGGGCATTGCCGGGCGGATCTTCTCGAATATTGCCGCCGCGCACATCATCGTAGACATGATTGTGCAAAATGCGTCGATCGGGGGGACCACCGACATTTCATTCACGATTCACGAGGACGAATTGGAGAATGCCCGAAAAATCCTGATGCCCGTGGTCAGTGAAGTGGGC
>QHOD01000169.1 GCA_003218615.1 Verrucomicrobiota bacterium | reverse complement strand
TTCATCTGCCGCCTGTTCTGGGCGCAACTCTAGACCCGGACAAGTGGTCGGACGTGTTTATTGTTGCAGCGCTTTGGGGAGGTTTCTGGGCGCTCACGCGCGATTTGCGCGATAGAAAAGATTTAAGCTTGGGGGCAGATTCGAATCGGGCCTAACCAGGCGATGCAGCCACCCACGGGCGGCGGGCGCGTTAGGCAGTCTTCGCCAGCTCGCGCTCGACCTGTGCCGGCGCTGCGACCGGTTTGCGCCTCAGAACGAAATAGAGAAACCAAACAATAAAGCAATTGATCGCGAGAATGAGCACGGCAGCAAGACTCGGATGATGCCAGGTGTGGCGTACTTCGAGGGGGATGAAGGCCGCGGTCGCAAATATCATCAAGAATTCCGCCCACCGCTGCTGCATGTAAACGCCGATTCCTTCGGTAAAAAGAACTGCCGTGTAAAAAAGCGCCAAAAGACCGGCGGCATGCAACGTACCGCCCGCCAGAACGGCTTGCAGTTTATCGAGCAAGTAGGCGACAGCCCTGCTGTGCTCCAGGAGGATTTCGTCGGCTGTCCAGTCTGACAGGGCATCCATCCAGCGGGTGCGCGCGTTCAGGAAAAGCAGCGAAACGCCAAGCAAAAGTAACAGCACGCCTTTGCCGATTTTGAAGAGCGCGATCAGTTTTAAATAGCGATGGCGACTCGGCTCCTGCAGGATTGCAGGAACGTGCGCCGGATTACTCATTACCGAACTCTTCGCCGAAATTCGTTCGTTTCGCAATGATCGGACTTTCCCGGCAGCAAATTTCCAGTTTGTTGCCGTCGGGATCTTCGAAGAAAAATGCGTAGTAGCCGGGACTGTAATCGGCACAGACTTCCGGGCCTTCCAGCGTTTTGCCGCCCGCGTCGCGCACCAGTTTCGCGATCCGATCGACTTCGTCGCGTGTGTCGGCCCAAAACGCGATTCGGGTGCCGTTTGGTCGATGATGTCGATCTTGCGTGAATCCGAAAAATTCCGAAGGCTTGTCGCCGCCCGCGGAATAAAACGTATGGAAATCGTCGCCTAGTTTTTCGTGAACAAATCCGAGCTGCGGCAAAAATTTTGCATAAAACGTTCTGGCGACTTCCATGTTTTTTACCCGCAAATCGATGTGATCAAAGCAACGCGTTTTCATTTTATGATCCTCGCTCGTCTCACCTCGCGGTTCAATCGCCTGCGCAAAGTCCTGTGTAGTACCAGATTTCTGTTCAGTCGCTTGCGCAACGACGTGAAATCCAGTTTCCTACCGGTGCCCGTGCGAAACAGAATCGATAATAAGGGTTGCGTCGCCGTTCTGGTCGCACTGTCGATCTTTGGGTCGGGTTGCGGCCATCGAAGCAACTCGGTTTCAGGAACAATCGAAGTGGACGAAGTGCATGTGGGCCCGCGCAGTGGCGGACGAGTAGAAAAGATTTTCGCGTGGGAAGGCGACACTTTGCGCGCCGGACAGCCGATCGCGGAACTGGATGCTTCCGAACTACATGCCCGACGCGATCTAGCCGAAGCGCAGATTAATACCGCGATCCGCGACGCCGACTCGCAGGAAGCGCAGCTTCAATTCTTGCGCGACGACGCGAAGCGGCAAGAAGATTTACTGCAACGCAAGGTGGTCTCACCTAGCGACGCCCAGCGCGCGGACAGCGCAGCCAAGGCGCAGGCGAAAAATGTTGAGGCCGTTCGGATGCGCGTCACCCAAGCGCGTGCGCAGCTTGCCGACATCGATGCGCAGCTTGCCGAAATGCAAGTCGTTGCGCCAGCCGATTCGGTTCTGGAGGTGCTCAGCGTCAAGGTAGGCGATGTGCTGCCAGCCAATCGCGAAGTCGCGACATTGCTTCTCACAAATCATTTGTGGGTACGAGTCTATGTGCCGGAACCGTGGCTCGGTTTAATAAAAGTGGGCGATCCGGTGCGGGTGCGGGTTGATTCTTTCCCGGGTAAGGATTTCGAGGGGACGGTAGAGCAAATTAACCGCCAGGCCGAATTCACGCCACGCAACGTGCAAACGGTAGCAGATCGGATCCGGCAAGTGTTCGGCGTGAAGATTCGTTTGCCGAACACCGATGATCGATTGCGCGCGGGGATGTCAGCCGATGTTTACTTTCCGAATGTGAAATGAGCAGGAGTGCCCACGAAACACACGAAAAACACGAATATTTGGTCGGGATTTCGTTTCGCGTACTTCGTGTGTTTAGTGGGCAAAAGATGCCGGGGACACACACCACCTTGGTAGAGTCGTTCAACTTGGTTCTGCAATGAGTGAACTAATGATCGAGTGCGAAGGTTTGACGAAACGCTTCGGCACTTTAACGGCCGTCGATCACGTTTCGTTTTCCGTTGGGAAAGGGTCGATCTTCGGCTTTCTCGGCCCGAACGGCTCCGGCAAATCCACCGTGATCCGGATGTTGTGTGGAATTCTTGAGCCGAGTGATGGCACGGCGCGGATCGGCGGGCACGACGTAGTGAAGGACACGGAATCGATTAAGGACATGATCGGTTATATGTCCCAAAAATTTTCACTCTACGACGAGCTGACGGTGAACGAGAATCTCATTTTCTCCGGCAAACTTTACGGTCTGCGCGGCCGACAGCTCAATCAGCGACGCGATGAATTGA
>QHOD01000168.1 GCA_003218615.1 Verrucomicrobiota bacterium | reverse complement strand
TGCGGCGAGCCGGATGAGTTAAAGAAAATGCCCGAGGTGAATCCGCCAGGAACGCGGCGGCTCGATGTCACTTGCGACCACGTGACGACGGCGCTTCAAGCCATCCACCAACTTCGCGGCGTGCGCAATGCCACTGTTTTTGGTCAATCGATGCATTTGCTTGTCGATGAACACGTCAAGCGCGCACAGATCGAGGAACAACTGCA
>QHOD01000167.1 GCA_003218615.1 Verrucomicrobiota bacterium | reverse complement strand
TCTTTGCCTCGCTCAAAAATTTCTTGGCAAAGGAGCGGCGGTACGCGGCGGCTGCCAAGCGCGGCGAAGGTCGGGCGCTTATACCACTGGATGAATTGCTCGCACGCAAGTGCGCTGATCTTGAGCCAGCGGACACCTTGAGCGCCGACCGAATTTTCGAGCGTCGCTGGGCATTGGCAGTTTTGGAGCAAGTACTCGCGCGATTGGAGGAGGAGTATTGCGCGGTTGGCAACGCTCGCATGTTTGAACAATTGAAGAAATTGCTGATGGATGAAGCTGACCGCCCTTCGCAAGTCGAGATTGCCCATGAATTCGGAATGACTGAGAACGCGGTGAACCAAGCCTTCTATCGGCTGCGTCAGCGTTACCGGGAATTGTTGCACGAGGAAATCGCGCACACAGTGATTGCACCCGACGATACGGAAGATGAGCTGCGCCATTTGATTGCCGTCTTGCGCGGGTGAAGGCTAACCACAAATGGACGCCAATAAACACCGATGAACGCAGCAGAGTGCGCTTTTGGGTGCGGCGTCATGCCGGCGCTTTCAGCGTGGCATAAGTTTTCAACTGGCGGATGTTGAGATTTGCAACTTGCAAAGTTGCATCACCAAAAGACAGCGCGACAAATGAACACCACGAGCAGAGTCTGTGGAAAGTGCGGCGCGGAATTGCTCTCCGATGGGCCGCAAGAATTTTGCAGCGCATGCCTGTTAGAAACCGGCCTGTTCACAAACGAGCCTTTAGGCCCGACTCGTTCGGACTCCGCTTGTGAGAACGTCAAAACGAGGAATACGCGTGCCGCACACCAGCACACAAAGGTCACTGACTTCGGAGACTACGAACTGCTCGAGAAAATGGGCCACGGTGGCCAGGGCCTTGTCTACCGCGCGCGGCAAAAGAGTCTCAACCGCACAGTCGCATTGAAAATCATTGGTCTTGGTCAGTTGGCTACCAAAACGCAGTTAAAGCGTTTCCATCTTGAAGCCGAAGCAGCGGCCAGTCTCGATCATCCCTGTATCGTTCCCATTTATGAAATCGGCGAACGCGATGGTTCCTGCTATTTCAGCATGAAACTGGTCGAAGGCGGGCCACTCGATGAGGTTGTGAGCCGCGAGCCGATGCCGACTCGCCGCGCAGCGGAACTTCTCGCCAAGCTGGCGCGCGCTGTTCACTACGCGCATGAACGCGGCGTCCTGCATCGAGATGTCAAGCCAGGGAATATTTTGCTCGATGCGAAGGGTGAGCCCCACCTTACCGACTTCGGGCTGGCGCGACTGGCCGAGACAGAGAGTACAGTCACACGTACCACTGATTTTTTAGGCACGCCGAGTTACATGGCGCCAGAACAGGCACTAGGGCGCGATCCCGCAAGCGCGGGACTCACAAGCGCGACAGACATTTACGGGCTTGGCGCCGTATTCTATCATCTAGTCACCGGCCATCCGCCATTCGCCGGCGGAACAACATACGAGACGGTCCGCCTGCTGTTGGAGACCGACCCGCGACAGCCGCGCCTCTTAAATCCGAAAATAGATCGCGATCTCAACACAATTTGCCTCAAGTGTCTCGAGAAAGATCCGAAACGCCGGTACTCTTCCGCTCTCGCGCTGGCTGAAGACCTCGAATGTTGGCTGAAGCACCAACCGATTCAGGCGCGCCACACTGGCGTTCTTGCGCGAGGAAGGAAATGGCTGCAGCGCAATCCAACCAGCGCGGTGCTTGTGGCATGCCTCGTTGTTTTGGCAGCGGCAGCCGGCTGGATCGCTTCGAAAAGTAAATTAGTCCCGCAACCGGTAACAACCGGAATCGCCGTGCTACCGTTTGAAGACCTCAGCGAGCAAAAAGAAAACGCGGTCTTTGCCGATGGTGTGCAGGACGACATTTTAACCAAGTTGGCAAAAATCGCCGATCTCAAGGTGATCAGCCGGACTAGCGTAATGGAGTATCGCGGTAAGCGAAACATGCGCCAGATCGGTGATGCGCTTCGCGTATCTCACGTGCTGGAAGGAAGCGCACGCAGGAACGGCACCCGCGTTCACATGAATGCCCAGTTGATCGACACCCGCACCGATACTCATGTCTGGGCAGAGCAGTACGATCGCGATTTGAATGAACTGTTCGCTATCCAGAGTGAGATCGCGCAAGAGGTCGCCGAGCGGCTTCGTGTCAAAATTTCAGCTGCTGAGAAACTGGCCATTGAACAGCCACCAACCGCCGACCTCGCCGCCTTCGATCTCTACAACCGCGCCAAAAATCTTCTGCTGACGACGAGTTTTACCAGTAGCACAAGAGCGAATTTGCAGGAGGCGGTCGATCTGCTGAACCAAGCTGTCGCGCATGACCCATCCTTTTTCCAAGCCTATTGCCAGCTTGCCTTCGCTCATGATCTCTTTTACTTCCTCGGCTTCGACCATACTCCCTCGCGTCTGGCGTTAGCTGAAGCATCCATTCAGGGGGCGTTTCGCCTCCGTCCCGATGCGGGCGAAGCACACCTCGCGCTTGCGAAAAATCTTTATCACGGACGCCTCGATTACGACGGCGCTCTCGCTGAACTCGAAATTGCTCGCCAGACCCTTCCCAATGACGCTCGGGTATTTGAACTGAAGGGGTACATTGAAAGACGCCAGGGACGCTGGGAGGAATCGACTCGAAACCTGGAGCGCGCAATTGATCTTGACCCGCGCAATCTTTTAACGCTGCACCAGATTGCGATTAGTTATGGAGACCTCCGGCGCTATGCTCAACAAAAAGCGGCGTTGGATCGCGCGCTAGCTATCGACCCGAACAATGTCGACACCAAAGTAACGCGCGCGTTCGTGGACCTGGATTGGAAAGCCGATTTTCGGCCCTTGCATCAAATGATCGATTCGATTCGGGCAACAAATCCTGCCGCGGTGCAGAGTATCGCAGATAGCTGGCTCATTTGCGCGCTGGCCGAGCGCGACTCCGCTGCCGCAAAAAATGCGTTGATCGCGTTAGGTGAGAATCTAATCAACCTGGGAGGCGATGTTCTTTTTAGTCGTCCGTTCGTAGAAGGCGTTATCGGTCGGATGACCAAGGATGATGACAAAGCGCGGTCGGCTTTCACGGCGGCACGCGTGGGACAGGAAAAAACCGTTCAGGCTCAACCAAATTACGGCCCGCCCTTATGCGTGCTTGGTTTGATCAACGCTGCTCTCGGGCGGAAAGAGGAGGCGCTCCGCGAAGGCTGGCGTGCAGTCGAGCTTCTTCCAGTGGAAAAAGACGCAATCAATGGCCCGCACATGGTCGAGTATCTGGCGATGATCGCTGCCTGGGGTGGTGACAATGATCTCGCCTGCGAACAGCTTGCTATCGCCATTGGACCCCCGAGTCGCCTCAGTTATGGCCAGCTGGAGCTGCTACCGCTTTGGGATCCCCTCCGCGGCGACTCGCGCTTCGAAAAAATCGTAGCCTCCCTCGCGCCCAAACAAGTTTCCACCACTCAAACAAGCAACACGGATACCGGGCGGGACCGCCGGGCGGCGTCGAATCGGGGCCAATAGTAGGCATTTGGATCAGATGCCGAGTGATCCCTGGTTTTATAAAAGAGATCGAGAAGTCTGATAAGACTCTCGGTTTTCGAGAAAAATTTTGAACGTTCCGGGTAAGATTTCGGCGGATTTCGGTCTTGTATATGGTAGTGACGGCCCCAGACTGGGCAAACATTTATGAAAACCAAAAAGAAATCCATCCCACAATCTGCATTCTCTAAGCAAGCTGCTTTGGAGCCTGAAACCACGTCGGTTGACGGCTCACTTTATCGCGTTTTACAACCCGCTTTTCAGAAGTTGCTGGTTTTCATTGGCTTTTACATCCAGCGCAGACCGATTCTCCGAATTCAGTCAACGATGAGCCCCAGTGGGGCCGAATAAAAGGCAACCTCATGAAAAAAAATTCTCCCTCGCAGGCCGGGCTGTTCAATCCGCGCGCGCTCCTAGCCTTCGCTCTCTGTTCCATTGGCGCGGGGCTGGGCTTCCTCAGCTTTGCGTCAACACCATCGAGTGGAACTCTCACCGACGTGTCCGGACCGATCAATTATACGGCCGGACCTTTTTTTGTCTCCAACCCCACCCCGATACTCTTCGTGGACCAGGGTCCGGAGTGTTCCGGCTCAGCGCAACCATGCGATGATTACGCGCTGACCGTGACGCTCCCCGCGGGTTACACCGCCGCGCATCCAAGCGCTTCGGTCAAAGTCACGATGAGCTGGACCGATACCGGCAGCGGCTCGTCGGACTATGATCTCTACATCTACAAAAATCCCCGCGCCGATTGCAGCCCCCAGGATTGCACGACCACAGATGGTTCAGAGGCGGCCGATTACCAATCGGCCA
>QHOD01000166.1 GCA_003218615.1 Verrucomicrobiota bacterium | reverse complement strand
AACTGCGCCAGGAAATCGTTAAAATCGAAGGAAGCGGTGCGCAGTTTTCGCTCCATCCGCGCGGCTTCTTCTTCATCAAACGCTTCGGCCGCTTTTTCGACAAGTCCGACGACGTCGCCCATTCCGAGGATCCGACCGGCCAGCCGATCAGGAACGAAAAGCTCAAACTGATCGAGTTTTTCTCCTGTACCGGCGAATTTGATCGGGCGATGCGTCACTTCACGCATCGACAACGCCGCGCCGCCACGAGCATCGCCATCCAGCTTCGTCAAAATGATCCCCGTGATTTGCAGCGCATTATTAAAGCATGTCGCGACGCTGACGGCTTGCTGTCCGGTGGCGGCATCGACAACAAGTAAAGTTTCCTGCGGCTGCAAAAATTCTTTGAACTCCTTCAGTTCCTGAATGAGCGCCTCATCAATTTCCTGGCGTCCCGCGGTATCGAAGATGTCGATGTTCGTTTCCTGTCGATCTTGCCATTCCAGTGCAGCGGCGGCAGCACGTCGAACATTCTTCTCGTTGGGCTCGGGACGGAACACGGGAACATCAATTTGTTTTCCCAGTATGGCCAGTTGCTCAATCGCCGCCGGGCGCTGCAAATCGCATGCTATTAAAGCGACCGCATGACCTTTATTTTTCAAAAAGAGCGCCAGCTTGGCCGATGAAGTACTTTTGCCGGAACCGTTCAGCCCTACAATCAAAATTCGCGACGGTTTTTCGAGATTAAGTGGGGCCGCGTCGCCTCCGAGCAACGCGGTCAGTTCATCGTGGAATATTTTTACGATCTGCTGGCCGGGCGTGATGCTGCGAAGGACCGCTTCCCCGAGCGCTTTTTCTCTCACGCGGGCAATGAATTTCTTGGCGACTTGAAAATCGACGTCAGCCTCCAGTAAAGCCAGACGGATCTCACGCAACGCAGCGTCAATGTTTGACTCGCTGATCGTGCCGTGACCGCGCAGCTCTTTAAAAATGTCCTGTAACTTATCGCTTAGCTGCGAAAACATCACGCTATCCGATGACGTGCGCGGAAACGCGCCGTCATTTCTTCACGGTCGGAGATGGAGACGCCTTGGCTGCAGCCGCAGCAGTGGCGTCGATCCCGAAAGTCCAGTGCGCCTCGACCTTTTTGCCTTCCGCTTTCGCGCTAACAATCACCGTGCACGAGTCTCCACGCAGTTTTTGCGTCACTTGATATAAGACGGTGCCGGTTTTTGGATCGTAACTCACGGGAACGACACCGAGTCCGCTGACGCGCATCTGTACGCTAGCGGGCTCGATTCCACTGACGCGGCTGAGGTTCGCTTTGATGAGCGGGAGCGCCGTGTGGACCGTGCTGCCATCTGCCGGTTGGGTTGAAAGATCAGCCGCGCCGACTTCAGCAACCGCGGCTGCCCCGCCGCTAGATGTGCCGATCATCTTGACCGCGTCAACGAACACTTTCGGCTTGTTTGCTTCAATCGCATAACGACCAAGCGAATCGAGCGGAGAGGTAAAGGTGATCGGCTGGCCGTAAACGGTAAACATCGCCTCGAAACCGGCATTTCGCGCAAGTTCTTTGACGTGCTCGTTATAATTGCCGAAGGGCACGGCGAAACAATTCACTTTGATCCCGAGCCGCTGCTCGAGCAGTTCCTTGGAGCCGACAACTTCGTTATGGACCCATTGCTCGTATTGGGGCCCGGTCAATTTCGTTCTCGTCCTCTTCCCGCCGGGGGCAGCCAGCATGATGTTATGCCCCTCGCGCAAGTCTTGATGCGTTGCGGTGTGCGCCTGGATATCGACTCCGTTGTCACGCATGTCGGCTAGTTGTTCCCACGTAATCGCCTCCCCGCCGCCGAGGCTACCGCCACGTACGCCTTCCGTATAAATAAACATCGTGAATGGGTATCCAAATTTTTTCATGATCGGCCACGCGACCTCGTATTGAGATTTCCAGCCATCATCGAAAGTGATGACCGCACATCGCGGCGGTATATTTTTGTCGCCACGCTTCCAGGCGAGCAAATCTTGCATGGTGATTACGGTGATTCCGGCATCCTTGAGTTGTTGCATCTCCGCTTCAAACGCGGCTGGTGTGATCTCGGTGCCTGGATAGCGAATCTTGTCGACCAAACGATGATAACAAAAGATGATTGTCTGCGCCGTTTGATCGACAACGGGCTTGCTGATTTTCGCTGGCGACGAAGGCGGGCCTGCAGAGGTACCCGGACTGGCACCCGCACTCGCCCCCGCGGAAGGCGACGATGAAACCGCTGGCTGGGAACTACCCTCGGCACTTGGATTTTTTTTACACATGGAAAAGTTCAGCGCCAGGATCAAAGGCAAAATCGCAAATCGGATCATCATAAAAGGAGGTAAAGGCTTTAAGTGCGGATGCTCAAAAAACAAGTGCTTTTTCCATGCAATGACCGAAATATCTTCCGGCTTCGGGAATAGAACCCGCAGCTTCAGCGAGAGCAAAATTTTTGCCAGAGAGAAGACTTGCCGCTATCTGTTCACAATGCTGCGT
This sequence comes from Verrucomicrobiota bacterium, assembly GCA_003218615.1. Classification (GTDB taxonomy): domain Bacteria; phylum Verrucomicrobiota; class Verrucomicrobiia; order Chthoniobacterales; family UBA10450; genus Udaeobacter. The sequence goes on along the minus strand of QHOD01000166.1, from coordinate 1,701 downwards.
CTGATTAACCGTGCGATCGCCATCGGTTCCCTGATTTTGCTGAGTGCTTGCGCCACGGCGCCAACAAGCGCGGTCAAAAATACCACCAAAACCTTTACCACCGTGGTAGTGGACGCTGGGCACGGCGGCAAAGATAGCGGCGCGTATCGGCGTTACGGCCCCCCAGAAAAACTGGTCACGCTCGACGTGGCTCAGCGTCTCGACCGCAAGTTGCGCGAATCGCAAATGAAAACAGTGATGACGCGCTCTTCGGACGTCTTCATCCCGCTGGATGAGCGGGTTCGTATCGAGAACGGACAGAAGAACGCGGTCTTCGTCAGCATCCATTTTAATGATTCACGTCGGCGCGGCATCCACGGGTTCGAGACTTATTATCACTCTGGCGTTTCATTCGAGCTGGCCAGCTTGATTCAAGCCAAGCTGATCACCATCCCGCACTCGGCTAATCGCGGAATACACACGGCGAATTTTCGCGTCCTCCGACTCGCGACGTGTCCGGCCATCCTGGTAGAGTGCGGGTTCCTGAGCAATCGTTCGGAAGGCAATCAGGCGCGCGACTGGGAGTATCGCGAGTTGCTTGCCGACAGAATCGCAGAGGCGATTGTCGAGCAGCGTTACGGGGCGGGGGTTTATCGCGGATCTACTCAAGTGACCGCGCAATCGCAGTCGGCGAGTATGGGCCAGGAACCGGCGCCGTCCGCCGCTGTTCATCATTAAAATTCTTTCCCGCGCTTTTCGCGTCCGGTCGCGGCGAGCACGATGACCGCCAGAAACACGACGCATTCCACCAGCGCCATTGTCAACGCGTAGTTCGGTGTCCCACTCGTAGTGCGAAAGCGTTCCGCCAGCCAGGCTTGCTGCTGCGCGGCATAAGCGGCGGCAAAATTACCTAGCTGATAGGCGAAGCCGGGAAAAGTCCCTCGGAAATCCCCTGGCGAGATTTCGTTTAGATGCACCGGCACAACGCCCCACGCGCCTTGCACCATGAATTGCATCAGAAATCCTCCCGCGATGAGAAGCGCTGTTCCCGGCGCGAAAACCCATGCCGGGATCAAAAACAAGCCGCACACCGCGCAAAAAATGATCGAGCGGCGGCGTCCCCATCTTTGCGAGAAAAAGCCGATCACAGTTCCACCGCAGATCGCCCCGATGGCGTAGATGATTGAGATCATCGATTTTTCACTCACGCCAAAGCCGCGCTGTCTTTCGAGAAATGTCGCATAAAGATCCTGAGTGCCGTGCGACATGTAATTAAACGCCGTCATCAGCAGCACGGCATGGACGAAGAGCGTTCCATGTTGCCTGATGAATCCGCGGATATCGAGTGGCACGCGCTGTTTCCGTTCCCGGTGACGTTGCCACACCGGCGATTCTGGAACATGGGCGCGAATGTACACGACCAGCAGCGCCGGCAGCGCACCCGCTACGAACAGTCCGCGCCAACCGAAGATCGGGAATATTATCCAGTAAACGAGCGCAGCGAGCAGATAACCCACGGCATAGCCCTGTTGTAAAATCCCGGAAAACAAACCGCGCGCCGCGGTTGGCAGCGATTCCATTGCCAGTGAAGCGCCCAGTCCCCATTCGCCGCCCATTCCTACTCCGAACAGTGCCCGCAACAGCAGAAAAACAGTAAAATTCGGCGCGAATGCCGTAAGCAATTCGATAACTGAATAGAAAATGATGTCAGCCATCAATGGG
>QHOD01000165.1 GCA_003218615.1 Verrucomicrobiota bacterium | reverse complement strand
TAAATCAGGCCGACGCTGATCCCCGCCTCGGCGCTGATGTCGTGCATACTGGCCTGGTGAAAGCCTCGCTTGGCGAAGCAAACTAGGGCGGCATCGAGGATTTGGGTGCGTCGATCAAGGCTCGAATCAATCTGGGGCTGTGCCATAAGTTTAGGACAATGAATGAACGTTCATTCATTGTCAAGCCCCGCACACCGGCTCAAGCGTGAGACCGGGTATTGTCCTGCGGATCAACGTGCTGGCTCGATATTGCCTTGGTCGCTGCCAGTGACAACGGCTGCTGTGCAAATTGCCAGATCGCGACGATCGCGCTCAAAGTGCACATCGCATAAACCGCAGTTTCCAGCAGGTCCCGGCTCCTTTCTTCTGAGCGAACCAGGAGTGTGTAAGTCGTTTGATTATTCATAGGTTCTTAATCCTTTCTTTAAAGACGCCGCTCGCTTCGGCTTTTGTTTAAAGTCAGTTGATCGGTTCATGATTGCTTTGAACGTTGGATGCAGCGCCGCCGTGAATTGGATTCAATTTAATCCGCAATTATTTAGGAGTTTTCCGCCTGACGCGCTCTACTTGGTGGGCGTTTCCGGCGGACGCGATTCGATCGCGCTGCTGCACTGGCTAATTGAGGCCGGTTATGAAAACTTGATCGTTTGTCATCTTGATCACCGGTTGCGCGGCCGCTCTTCCAAAGCCGATGCGCGTTTCGTCCAAAAACTCGCCGCGAAATACCATGTCGATTGTGAGCTCGGGTCCGCAAATGTCCCGACCGAGGCAAAGAAGAAAAAGATGTCGATCGAAACTGCCGCGCGCGAGGCACGCTACTCATTCTTCGCCAAAGTCGCGAAACGTCGCCGCTGCGATACAATCTTTCTCGCGCATCATGCCGATGACCTGGTCGAGACTTTTCTGATTAATTTATTCCGCGGCGCAGGCCTGACTGGACTCGCCGCGATGCGCAAAGTTTCCACGCGGCGCGTGAACAATGTCGATCTTACGATCGTGCGACCGCTCCTCTCAACGTGGCGTGATCAGATCGATATCTATGTGCGCGAACACGCGCTGAAATTTCGCGAAGACGCCTCCAATAAAAATCTCGGTCCGCTGCGCAATCGGCTGCGTCGCCGTATTATTCCGTATTTGGAGAAAACGCTCGGTCGAGAAATTCGTCCAAGCATCTGGCGCGCAGCAACGATCGCAGCCGAAGAAGAGAACTGGATTGATAATCAAGCGCGGGTTTCTCCTCGTCACGAGGACTATCTTAGCGTGAAAGAACTGCGCGCCCTGCCTGTCGCGCTCCAGCGCCGAACGATTTTGAAGTGGCTGCGCGCGCAGGATGTTTCTGGAATCGGATTCGAAGCGATCGAGGGCGTCCGCACCCTGGCTGATCCAGCTGCCCATCTCGCGAAAGTAAATCTTCCGCGAGATCGACATGTGCGGCGCCGCGCAGGGAAGATTTTCATTGAGTGATTTGTAGCCGCGGGCCTATGGCCCGTCTTCTTCCAACCACGAACGGCTCGCAGATCTGCGTCTACAGCAATCTGTGTTTCATCTGTGTCAATCTGTGGCTAATTTCATTTTCCATGAATCCCGAGATCCGCGTCCGCTTTGCCCCCTCGCCTACTGGCTATCTCCACATCGGCGGCGCGCGCACGGCATTGTTCAATTGGCTTTTCGCGCGGCATCACGGCGGCAAACTCGTTTTGCGAATCGAAGATACAGACATAAAGCGCAACACTGAGGAAGCCGCCGCGGCGATTTACGAAGGCTTGGAATGGCTCGGATTAAACTGGGACGCAGGCCCGCACATCGGCGGCGATTTAGGTCCATATTTTCAGAGCCAGCGCACCGATATTTACGAGCGCCACCTCAAGCAACTTCAAGACGCGGGCCACATCTTCGAAGACGCGGGCGCGCTGCGTTTCCGCTCGCCGCGTGAGCACGTGGTCGTGAACGATCTTGTCTGCGGCAAAATCGATTTCGATCTCACCAATCCGGGAACGCATCCCGACATGACAATCCGCCGGCCAGATGGATCGTGGATTTTCCATTTCGTCAACGTGATTGACGACATCGAAATGAAAATTTCGCACGTCATTCGAGGCGAAGATCATCTTTCAAACACGCCCAAACATATCGAGCTTTATCGAGCGCTCGGCGCCGCCCCACCGCATTTTGCGCATATCCCGTTAATCCTGAACCGCGACGGTTCGAAGATGAGCAAGCGCGATGCGGGCGCGCGCTTGGCCACTTATATCGAGCAAGGCTATACCCCCGAAGCCGTGCGCAATTATCTTTGCCTCCTCGGCTGGTCGCCGAAAGACAATCGCGAAAAGATCGATATCGATGAAGTGGTAAAGCTTTTCGAGCTCGAAAAAATCAATCGGCGCAATGCTGCTTTCGATCTCGACAAATGTTTTTGGCTGAACGGTCAATACATCGCGCAAATGTCCCTCGATCGATTCATCGAGCTCGCGCGACCGTTCCTCGAGAAAGCAAAGATCGACATCTCCGATCAAGCTTATCTCCGCGCCGTGCTCTCGATCGCGAAAGAGAAAATCAAGCTTCTTAATGATGTGCCGGAGTGGACCCGCTACTTTTTCACCGAGCAGTACGAGTTCGATCCCACGGCGGTCGAGAAAGTTTTCGGCAAGCCTGAAGCCGCGGAGCGCTTGATCGCATTACGCGACGAGTTCGCCAAGATCGAGAATTGGAATGTCGAGAAAATCGAAATCAGTCTCAAAACACTCGCACAAAAGCTCGGCTGCAAAACAGGCGATCTCGTTCACCCGGCCCGTGTCGCAGCGAGCGGTCGCAGCGTCGGTCCAAGTCTGTATCACATGCTGGAAGTCATGGGCAAAAAGCGTGTGCTCGCGCGCTTTGATCGTGCCATCGAAAAATTCGCGCCTCCCCCACGCGTGTCATCCTGAGCGAAGCGAAGGACCTCACCTATGAAGCCTGGATCACACTTTGGACTAAGCATGCTCCATCGGTTTGTGTGAGGTCCCGCACTCCGTTCGGGATGACATGAAAGAACAGCACACGACCGAGCGGTATACTCTCGCCGACCTCGAGAATTGGAGCAAAGCGACGCAGGATGCCGATCCGCCAATTCGCCTGGGCGTTCTTGGCGATCCAGTCGCGCATTCCCTCTCGCCCCAAATGCAAAACGCGGCGCTGCGCGCCTGCAAGATCGACATGCAGTATGCACGCTTCCACATTCGCGCCAATGAATTGAGATCTGCGCTTCGCTTTCTCCGCGCGCTTGATTTCGTAGGGGTAAACTTGACCGTGCCACACAAAATTGCGGCCTTCGCCCAGATGGATCACTCTGAGGAATCCGCAAGTCGCGCGGGAGCCGTGAACACCATTCGTGTTCGCGATAGAAAACTCTTGGGATCAAATACCGATGGCGAAGGATTCCTCCGAGCTATCCGCACCGAATTCTCGGTCGATGTGCGCGATCTGCGTGTATTGATTCTCGGTGCAGGCGGCGGCGCGGGTCATGCAATTGCCTGGCAATGTGCGCTCGAGAATTGTGAACGTCTTGTCCTCGTAAATCGTACTTACGAAAAAGCGCAAGCGCTCGCGGAGCGGCTGCGGCCTTTTTTTGCCGGACCACGCGTGCTCGGCCCCGCAGCGCGCCTTGAAGCAACGGCTTGGGACGAAGCGGCATTGCGCGCACAGCTTGCGGATGTCGATCTTATCGTCAATGCCACGCCGCTCGGAATGAATCCGAGTGATCCCTCGCCGATTCCAGCGCGATTGCTTGCACCGCATCACATGGTCTTCGACTGTGTATATGGCCCATCGAAAACATCTCTGCTTCGCGCAGCCGATGAAGCCGGCGCGCGCGGCGCGAATGGCTTGTCGATGCTGCTGCATCAGGGCGCGCTGTCTTTTTCCATTTGGTTTGATCGCGAAGCGCCAATTGATGTGATGCGTGCGGCGCTCTTGTAGGGCGGCTGTGCCAGACGCCCTAACCTTAGTTCGGCGTTTCACAGCAACGCCCCTACAATTATCTACGGGCTGGTTTGTAAATCCCTTGGAAACCGCCATATTAGTCAATGGTAAGCGCCGGTATAAATTACGGTGGTCCGAGTTCGCCGCCGGACGAATCCGTCCGATTGGCGGACCGGACGCGCATTGATCTTGCGGAAGCGCTGCAAGAGCTCAAGCGCGAGCGGAATGCCGTCATCCTGGCGCACAATTATCAGGTGCCCGAGTTGCAGGATGCCGCGGATTTCGTCGGCGATTCGTTAGGATTGAGTTATCAGGCCGCGAAAACCGACGCGGACGTGATCTTATTCTGCGGGGTCCATTTCATGGCGGAAACGGCAAAGATCATCAATCCAACCAAGCGAGTGATTTTGCCTGACCTCGACGCCGGTTGCTCGCTTTCCGAATCGTGTCCGCCGGAAAAGCTGGCGCAGTTCTTAAAAGAGCGCGCCGATAAAAATTATTACGTCATCGCCTATATCAATTGCAGCGCCGGGGTGAAAGCGCAGGCCGACGTGATTTGCACCAGCGGCAACGCCGACAAAATCGTGCGAGCTGCGCCGGCTGATCGAAATATTCTCTTCGTTCCGGATCAGAACCTTGGCGCGTGGGTGATGGAGCGCACGGGTCGCAAGATGGATTTGTGGCAGGGCACTTGTTATATCCACGTCGAATTTACCGCGCGCAGCATTAACAAAATTCGCGAAGAATATCCCGACGCGCCGGTCGTCGCGCACCCGGAATGCACCTACGCCGTCCGCTTGCTTGCCGATGAAGTTTGTTCGACAGAAAAGATGGTGACGTTCTGCAAAGAGTCGCCAGCGCACGAGATCATTGTGGTGACCGAAGCCGGCCTGTTGCATCGGCTGCGGAAAGAGATTCCCAACAAGACATTCATTCCCGGGCCGACCGACAACTGCTTTTGCGGCGAGTGCCGGTTCATGAAGATGAATACCCTGGAAAAAGCGTACGACGCTCTTTTGAACATGGAACCG
>QHOD01000164.1 GCA_003218615.1 Verrucomicrobiota bacterium | reverse complement strand
TGTGACTCTCGAATTCTCGCGGGAACATTTACGAACGCAATTCGTGCAGAACGAAGCCGACCTCGAGCCGGAAATCCGCCGCGTCGTTTTCGGTGGAAAGAATGAAAGCGTGGTCGCGCCCGCGCGCCTGATGACAACCCAGCAACGCAGCGTGGTGGCAAGCCTGGCCGAACCGCCGGTGGCGAAAGCGGCACAGATCCTCTGGTACCAGAGCAAGGCGCTTGAGCTGATGGCGCATTTTCTTTTCGCGCCGAAAGATCCCGAGTTTTTTTGCATGCGGCAAAAACGCGTGGCCCGCGAGCGCGTCGAACGTGTTAAGGAGATTCTGGGGCGCGATCTGGCCAACCCGCCGACACTGGAAATGCTGGGACAAGAGGTCGGCTGCAGTCCGTTTTACCTGAGCCGAATCTTTTCGCGCGAAGTCGGTCTTACGATTCCGCAGTATCTGCGCAATCTGAGGATGGAGCACGCGGCAGAGCTGTTGCGCACCGGTCGCTACAATGTGACCGAGGCGGCGACCGAAGTGGGATACTCGAGCCTCAGTCATTTCAGCAAAGCCTTTTGTGAAACGATCGGCTGTTGCCCGGTGCTTTATCCCGCGGCGAAAAACGTGATTCTCGATCGCTAAAAATCCTGAACCGCGGATTGCGCGGATTTAAACGGATGCTGTTCCTGGCGAAGGTTGCAGACTGGTTCAGTCTTATCCGTGTCATCCGCCTAATCTGCAGTTAACTTTCTCGCTCCTTGATGAAAATCTCCCGCGCACTCATCTCGGTCTCCGACAAAACCGGCGTTGCGTCATTCGCGCGCGCGCTTGAGCGCCAGGGTGTGGACATCATTTCTACTGGCGGGACGGCAGACCTGCTGAGGAAGGAAAAAATTCCCGTGCGCGAGATTTCCAGCTTCACCGCGTTTCCCGAAGTGCTTGAGGGTCGGGTCAAGACTTTGCATCCGCGCGTGCATGGCGGGCTTCTGTACAAGCGCGGCAATCCGAAACATGAAGCTGAAGCGCGCGAATGCGGATTCGAGCCGATCGATCTGGTCGTAGTCAATCTCTATCCTTTCGAAGCGACAATTGCCAAGCCAGACGTAACTCTCGCGGAAGCGATCGAAAACATCGACATCGGGGGGCCGTCAATGATTCGCAGCGCCGCAAAAAACTATGAATCGGTCACGGTAGTTATCGATCCGGCTGATTACGATCTGGTCCTGGAAAACATGCGCGACAACAACGGGGAGACGACTCTGAAATTGCGTGAGCGTCTGGCCATTAAAGCTTTCATCAAGACTTCAGAGTACGACCGTGCCATTGGCAATTTTCTCAATAGAGAACAAACGACCGAAGCCTCATTTTCGATCTCACTCCCGCTGGTCATGCGTCTGCGCTACGGAGAAAATCCGCACCAAGCGGCCGCGCTCTACGGCGATTTTGATAGACATTTCGAAAAACTTCATGGCAAGGAACTTTCCTTTAACAACATTCTCGACATCAGCGCGGCGACGAACTTGATCGGCGAATTCGAAGAGCCGACCGTCGCGATTCTTAAACATACAAATCCATGCGGCGTAGGTTCAGATGCCGATCTGCGCAAGGCATGGGACAAAGCGTTTGCGACCGACAAACAAGCGCCTTTTGGCGGGATCATCATTTGCAACCGGCCACTTGGTGAGTCGCTGGCCAAGGCGGTCAGCGAAATTTTCAGCGAAGTGATTGTCGCCCCGGATTTTGAACCCGAGGGACGGAGCATTTTGCAGAAGAAAAAGAACCTGCGTCTCATTCGGCTGGTTAGTTCGGAAACGTCCGGGACAAGATCGACAAGAGATATTCGGTCGGTCTGCGGCGGAGTGCTGGTTCAGGACGCGGACACCGCGAACGGCGCTTCACAAAATGCTGTGACAAAGCGGCGGCCAACCAAAACCGAACTGAACGCCATGCTGTTCGGGTGGCGCGTGGTCAAGCACGTGAAATCGAATGCGATCGTCTATGCCAAGGGCGATCGAACCCTGGGCATTGGCGCGGGGCAAATGTCGCGTGTAGATGCGTCGCGCATTGCGATTTGGAAAGCGGAAGAAGCCGGCCTCTCGCTCAAAGGCAGCGCCGTCGCGAGCGATGCTTTTTTTCCATTCCCAGATGGATTGATCGCCGCCGCGGACGCAGGCGCAACCTGTGCCATTCAGCCCGGTGGCTCAGTCCGCGACGAAGAAGTAATTGCTGCCGCGAACGAGCGCAACATGGCGATGATCTTCACCGGCGTCCGGCATTTTCGCCACTAGGCCTTTATCGTGTAAGACGCATGTCTCAATCGATTCAGCCGCCGCGCGTGCTCAATATCGAAGATCTGCGTCGTATCGCCAAACGGCGACTTCCGCGCGTGGTATTTGACTATATCGACGGCGGCGCGGAGGCCGAGCTGACATTGCGCGCGAACTGCCGCGCGTTCGAGGCAGTGACGTTCCGGCCGCGTTGCGCCGTTGCGACGCCGGCATGCGATCTGCGCACCACAGTGCTTGGAACTCCTCTCTCCATGCCGCTGATTCTTGCGCCTGTTGGCAGCAGTCGACTCATCTATCCGCGTGGTGAAGAAGCTGCCGCGCGAGCCGCTGGCGCAGCCGGAATTGGATACACGCTCTCGACTCTCTCTGGCTGCTGCTTGGAGGATGTCGCTGCTGCGTCGAAGGCACCGGTCTGGTACCAGCTGTACCTCCTTGGAGGCCGCGACTGTGCGCTATCCGCGATCGAACGCGCGCGAGTTGCCGGCTTTTTGGCGCTCGTTGTCACAATCGATACGCCGGTGGCCGGTATGCGCGAACGCGACCTTCGAAACAGAGTCAAAGAACTGCTGAGCCGCAAACTTGGGATGATGCTCCCGTTTGTGAGTCAGTTCCTGACCAAACCTCGGTGGTTGGCAGCCTTTCTCGCAGATGGCGGATTGATGAAATTTCCGAACATAGTCGTTCCTGGAGAGGGCCCGATGTTATATGCAGATGTCACGACCGCCCTCGAGCAATCGATGGTGAGCTGGCAGGATCTTCGCTGGATTCGGGAGGCTTGGAGCGGTCCCATCGTGATTAAAGGTGTTCATACCGGAGACGATGGCCGCCGCGCAGTAGATGCTGGGGCGGATGCGCTGGTTGTGTCCAATCACGGAGGCCGGCAGCTCGATGGCGTCGCGCCAACACTACGCGTGTTGCCGGAAGTTTTGGCCGCCGTGGGCGATCGCATCGAGGTGCTGCTTGACGGTGGAATCCGCCGCGGCAGCGACATCGCCAAGGCATTGTGTCTGGGTGCTCGAGCGGTGCTGGCTGGACGCGCTTACGCGTACGGGCTCGGCGCCGCTGGTGGCGCGGGGGTTGCGCGAGCGATCGAGGTCCTGCGCACGGACCTCATTCGGACTCTCAAGCTGCTCGGCTGCGCCTCGACGGCCAAATTGGACGAATCCTACATCGACATTCCTGCTGATTGGCGGAGTATCGGACGCGGGTGACGATCGTGCGATGCAGTTAGGCGATAGTTTTTAAATTCGAGAGTCGCCACATCCAAAGGCTGAGTCCGCCCGCCACGATTAGCGCCACAATACTTACCGACATCGGAATGTGATGGCTTCCGACGATCACCGGGGCGTGTTTAATCAGACGCAAAATGTGGCCGATGCCAAAAAGAGCGAAGATGATGCTTGAGACGCGCAATCCAGTCGTTGGTGAGTTCATGCGCGCATTCTTACCCGTCGCTTGCCGATTTGTCAGCAAAAATACGATCCTCGCAGCATTCTACGGCCACGGGTTTGGTTGCGACCCTTGCAAAAGTGCAGGCGACTTCGCCTTCCCACTTCTCGCTAGTCGATTATGCCGTGGCTTCTGCGCAGAGATGCGGCTTGCACGAGGATGCCAACAACCGCCAGGCCAACAAACACGATTGTCGATCCCGATGTCGGCAGCGGGAGCACGCCCTGAATCGCGCTTTGAAGTAAGTGCGCGCCGATAAGAGAGGAGACCACGACTAGCGCCCAATCAAACAAAACGAGCATGAGAATGGCGCCAAGGATTCCGCCGACCAAAAAGATGATTGTAGAGTGCTGCGCATACTGAACAAGAAATGCCGCAGCAATCGCGCCGGCGAGTTTGCCGCCCGCGAGAAAGCCAAGAACAGCGATCGCAATTTTTTGAAGGAAGAGCGCGAGCAACGCGCCGATCAGACCAAGGACGAGCGCTACAGTTAAGGCCAGCAGTGGTGATGGCTCCTGGATCAGATGCGGCGCAATTTCCACGCCGGCTGCAAATCCAACCGCAGCGACGCAAAGCCAGAACAGCTTGCGGCCAAAGAACAGAATCACGGCGCCGATCAACGCGCCAACAATTGGGACAGAGAACTGCATCGACGGAAAAGGATTTTCGACAGCCATAGATTCAGGCACGCGCTCACCGATTTGTCTATAAGCGCTTATGGAAAACG
>QHOD01000163.1 GCA_003218615.1 Verrucomicrobiota bacterium | reverse complement strand
TCAACTTGATCGCGTCGTTCTGCTTGGTCGCACGTTTGCGGAATATCGCCGGTACTTCCTGCTGGAACCGGATAATCTGGTCGGAAAAACCGTGCTGGATGTAGCGGGCGGGGTCAGCTCGTTTTGCGCGGAGGCCAACGCGCATGGCATACACGTGACTTCATTCGATCCGATCTATGCGCTGACCCAGGAAAAAATCGCGGAACGCAGTGAGCCGGATCTCGAATCTGTTTTTCGCACGATTGGCTCGGTGCCGACTTATCGCTGGAGCTATTACAAAACTCCCGAACGAATGCGTGATTTTCGCCAACGCGCCTACCGCATTTTTCTCTCCGATTACAAAGCGCATCGCGAGCGTTATGTGGCGGGAGAGCTGCCGAACCTGCCGTTCGCGGACGGTTCGTTTGATCTGACTCTCGAGTCCTATTTTCTTTTCGCTTACCAGGACCGGCTAAGCTACGAGTTCCACCGCGATTCGATTCTTGAAATCATGCGTGTGACGCGCGGGGAAGCGCGCATTTACCCGACGGTGACGTTCGAGGCACAACCGAGCGAGTATGTTCCGATGCTGCGGTCCGATCCGGTGCTCGAACGTTTTCAGTTCACTGAAATAAAGACTGATTTCGAATTTTTAGTAGGTTCGAATTCGTTTCTGCGCGTGCGACGCAGATAATAAATGTAGCGTAAGCCTCTCGCTTGCGAACCGGTTCAGATCGCAAGCTGCCTTACAGCAATTCTGCCTGAGCGCCGGCCGGTGGTTTGATCCCGAGCTTGCGATACGCATTCGCAGTGGCGACGCGGCCCTGCGGCGTGCGTTTGATGTAGCCTTCCATGATCAGATAAGGCTCATTCACTTCTTCGAGCGTGCCGGCTTCTTCGCCAACCGCCACCGCAAGCGAATTCAACCCGACCGGACCTCCGTTGAATTTGTGGATTAAAGTTTCGATGATGCGTTTGTCCCATTGATCGAAGCCGTCACGATCGATCTCGAGCATGGTGAGGGCGCGATCGGCCAACTCGGCGGTGATTTTTCCTTCGGCTTTCACCTGCACATAATCGCGAACCCACCGCAGCAGATTGTTCGCCGTGCGCGGCGTGCCGCGGGTGCGCGTGGCGATCTCAGCCGCACCGGCCAGATCAATTTCAACGCCGAGCAACCGCGCGCTGCGCACGATGATTTTCTGCATCTCCTCGGCATTATAATAATCGAGCCGCGCCGTCATTCCGAAACGCGACCGTAACGGGGCGCTGACCATTCCCGCGCGCGTCGTCGCGCCGATGAGCGTGAACTTCGGCAGATTAAGGCGCAGACTGCGCGCTTGCGGCCCTTGGTCGATGATGATGTCGAGCCGGTAATCTTCCATCGCCGGATAAAGATATTCTTCAATGGTCGGCTGGAGCCGATGGATCTCGTCGATGAAAAGCACATCGCCTTTTTCCAGACTGGTGAGAAGCCCGGCCAGCTCGCCGGCTTTTTCGATCACGGGTCCGCTGGTATTTTTGATGTTTACGTTCATCGCGTTCGCGATGATGTAGGCGAGCGTCGTCTTTCCCAGGCCGGACGGTCCGCTCAACAAAATATGCTCAAGCACGTCGCCGCGCCTCTTGGCCGCTTCCACCATCAATTCCAGCCGCTCGCACACTTTCACCTGGCCGGTGAACTCGCTGAACGCCGGCGGGCGCAAGGAAATCTCGAAAGCGGCATCTGGTTCCGGCGGTTTCATGTCAAACAGTGAGCCACAGATTTACACAGATGAAACACGGATTTCCAGAAGTTGTCGGCGACCGCGCGCATCCGACCTCCCGAAGAATGTGCCCCTTCGCGTTTAGCTCTCCAAATTTTTCGTGAGCACCAGCTCCGTGCCACGGCGCTTCAGCACGTAATCGACTTCATCAAAGGCGTGGCGAATGAGATACAAACCGAGTCCGCCCGGCTTGACCATGTCGTGGGTGCGTCCCTTCATCTCATGCGGTCTAACCTGTTCGCCGTAGTCTCGCAGACGCATGCGCACGCAGCTGCGCAACCCCTCCATGTGCAACGCGATTAGTTGATCGTCACGCAACCGATACGCATATCGAATGATGTTGGTGCATGCTTCGTCCACACCGAGCACCATCAGCAGTCGCTCTTTCTCAGAAAACGGATAACCATTTAGAAAGTCTCGGACCAGGCCGCGCATCAATGCCAGATTACCCGTATGGCTGCTGAATTCGATGATCTTTCTCTTCATCGGCGGCACCCATGAACCTGAACGATTCGGGCGCTCATTCAAGCGCAGAGCATGGGTCTTATCTCTCGCAGGTTCCCACGGGCCATGGCTTGCAAGATCGACAATTGCACGCAGGTTCAATTTCGCGCTATGTGGAAATCGTTTGCGGCGTTATTGCTTTTGGTTACGCCAGCGCTGGCGCAAGAAAACGCCACCGCCTATGAAGCCGTGCGCGTGGTAGGGACAAAGTTGGGTCGGGGTGTTCTCAATCATATTGTGTCGATCACGGGTGTCCAAGGTGATCCGCAGCCGGCGAAGTGGAGAATTATTTTGGAGGATCGACGTGGGGACGGTGGCGTGCGCGAGATTGAGCTCGCTGATGGACGCATCGCTGCCGATCGAGCCCCAGGCCGCTCGGTCGCCGGTTCCACTGAAGGAGCGACGATCGACACCACACGTTTAAACCTGGATTCCAGCGGCGCCTACGCAGTTGCCAGTCATACTGCCCAGGCATCGCACACAGGTTTTGCGACGGTCGATTACACCTTGCGCACGGACGAGCGTGGCGAGCCGGTCTGGATCGTCACTCTTTTAAGTAAATCGTCGCATCCGGTCGGCACGATACACATCGGCGCGAATCGCGGCATAGTCAGGCGCACGGAAGGAATGTTTGCCGGCACGACCATGGAGGACGTGGAAACGGAGTACGATGCGGAAGATCGCGGGATGATCACCAACGTGGAAGCCCGGATCAAACACGCATTTCATCGAACTCAGGACGAAGCGCGAGGGATGTTTGAACGGGTGAAACGCTCGTTTTCCGATTTCATTAACCGGGAGTAGTCGGCCATTGCTCATGAAGATCACCAGCAGCAAACGCGATGAGGTTTGGCCGCCTTTGCCTTTTGCAGAGTGGAAAGAGACGGCCGCCACGCTCCACATGTGGACGCAGATTATCGGCAAGATCCGCCTGGCGCTAAGCCCGTGGGTCAACCACTCCTGGCACGTCACGCTCTACGTGACTTCGCGCGGTCTGACGACTTCACCGATTCCACACAGTCATTTCACGTTCGAGATCGCGTTCGATTTTATTGATCATCAACTGCACATCGAGAAAAGCGATGGCAGCCGGCGAATGATCGAGCTCAAGCCGCGTTCGGTCGCGGAATTTTATCGGATAGTGATGCGGACACTGGGCGATCTCGATCTGGCGGTTAGCATTAACACCATACCGAACGAGATTGAGAATCCGATTCCATTCGATCGCGATGAAGACCATCGCTCCTATGATCCTGCATATGCAAACCGGTTTTGGCGCGTTCTCGTGCAGAGCGATCGCGTATTCAAAGAATTTCGCTCACGCTTCTGCGGCAAATGCAGTCCCGTGCATTTTTTCTGGGGCAGCTTTGATCTCGCGGTGACGCGTTTCTCGGGCCGACCAGCGCCGCCGCATCCTGGTGGAATTCCGCATCTGCCGGATGCGATTACGCGCGAGGCTTACTCGCAAGAAGTGAGCAGTCTGGGCTTTTGGCCGGGTAACGCCGCGGCGCCGATGCCGGTCTTCTATTCCTATGCGTATCCGGAACCGCCGGGATTCGCGGAAGCG
>QHOD01000162.1 GCA_003218615.1 Verrucomicrobiota bacterium | reverse complement strand
GCTTAAGCATCGAATGGCACGACTTTCGGACGCCACGGGCGCTCGACTGGGGCCGCAGCTTTCACCCGCGCAGCCTGGAGTTTTGTTTAAATCTCGATGGGCGAGGGGAGGTCGGCCTTAAAGGCAACGGGCGGAGCAATTATCTTCCCGGCAATTCCGGCTACTACGCAGTGGCGGACGAGCCGCTGCCGGCATCGCGCCGTGCGCATGATCATCATCAATTTGTGACTCTCGAATTCTCTCGGGAACATTTACGAACGCAATTCGTGCAGAACGAGGCCGACCTCGAGCCGGAAATCCGCCGCGTCGTTTTCGGTGGAAAGAATGAAAGCGTGGTCGCGCCCGCGCGCCTGATGACAACCCAGCAACGCAGCGTGGTGGCGAGCCTGGCCGAACCGCCGGTGGCGAAAGCGGCACAGATCCTTTGGTACCAGAGCAAGGCGCTTGAGCTCATGGCGCATTTTCTTTTCGCGCCGAAAGATCCCGAGTTTTTTTGCATGCGGCAAAAACGCGTGGCCCGCGAGCGCGTCGAACGTGTTAAGGAGATTCTGGGGCGCGATCTGGCCAACCCGCCGACACTGGAAATGCTGGGACAAGAGGTCGGCTGCAGTCCGTTTTACTTGAGCCGAATCTTTTCGCGCGAAGTCGGTCTTACGATTCCGCAGTATCTGCGCAATCTGAGGATGGAGCACGCGGCAGAGCTGTTGCGCACCGGCCGCTACAACGTGACCGAGGCGGCGACCGAAGTGGGATACTCGAGCCTCAGTCATTTCAGCAAAGCCTTTTGTGAAACGATCGGCTGTTGCCCGGTGCTTTATCCCGCGGCGAAGAACGTGATTCTCGATCGCTGACGCGATCGCGTTACAACGTTAAAAAAGTTACATTGTTACAATGGTTCCCTTTTTAACCTTGTAACCTTTGTAACCAGCCAATGAAAATCTCCCGCGCACTCATCTCGGTCTCCGACAAAACCGGGGTCGCATCATTCGCGCGCGCGCTTGAGCGCCAGGGTGTGGACATCATTTCTACTGGCGGGACGGCAGACCTGCTGAGGAAGGAAAAAATTCCCGTGCGCGAGATTTCC
>QHOD01000161.1 GCA_003218615.1 Verrucomicrobiota bacterium | reverse complement strand
AAGTCCGCGCCGAGTTCGCGATTGGCGCGCACAAGCAAGTTCAGATTAAATTGTGCGGTGACGCCTGCTTTGTCGTTGTAGGCAGCCTCGATTACGTGTCGATCCTTCTGTAAATCGACGCCGATGAGCAGCCCGCCACCACGGCCGCAAAAATCGACAACACGTTGCAAGAATTCAGTGGCTCCGATTGGATCGAAGTTGCCGATGGTCGAGCCTGGGAAGTAAACGATGTTGCGCGCGGCTTTGTGGCGAGGCGAGGGAAGATCGAACGGCTGAAGGTAATCGGCACAGACTGGAAGAATCTCGAGAGTGGGAAAGATCTGCCGGAAAAGCCCCGTCGATTGCCGAAGCTGTTTCTCCGAAATATCGACCGGGATATAGACGGCGGGCTTTTCGAGCGCTTCGATCAGAATTCGGGTCTTTGTGCCGGCGCCAGTGCCGAGTCCGATCAGTTCAATGTTTGCTCCAAGATGCGCCGCGATTTCCGCGCGATGCCGATCCAGAATGTCGATCTCGGTCCGGGTGATGTAATATTCGGGCAATTCGCAAATCTTTTGGAATAAGGCCGCTCCGCGCGCGTCGTAAAAGTATTTGCAAGGAAGAGTGCGCGGCTCGCTGGAAAGACCCGCGACAACATCTGAAAAAAACTCAGAGGTGGCCGACTCGCGATCGAGCACAGCTGCGTGAGATTCGTGACTCATTTCGGGTCGCGCGCCAGTCGAATGCCGGTGAATTGCCAGCGCTTTTCAGGCTGAAAGAAATTGCGGTAGGTGCGGCGAATGTGACTCTGCGACGTGGCGCAGGAACCACCGCGCAAAACGTACTGATTGCACATGAACTTCCCATTGTATTCGCCGAGCGCGCCCGGTACGGCGCGATACCCGGGGTAGGGTGAGTAGGCGCTGCGAGTCCATTCCCAGACGTCGCCAAACATTTGGTGAAGATCGTCCGCGGAAACCGGCGCTGGGCACGGGTGAAATATTTCGCTTTCGACGAAATTTCCTTCGATGTCGATCTTCGCCGCGGCGCGTTCCCACTCGAACTCTGTAGGCAGACGCGCCCCCGTCCAATTCGCAAAAGCGTCGGCTTCAAAGTAACTGACATGAGTAACCGGCTCGTTTTCATCGACGGGACGGAAACCCGAAAGCGTGAAATTCCACCATCTGCCATCGCGTTTCGTCCAGTAAAGCGGCGACTGCCAGTGCTGCTCGTTTACAGTCAACCACCCAAGTGATAACCAGAATTCCGCTCGTGCGTAACCGTTGTCTTCGATAAATGCGATGTACTCTCCATTCGTCACCGGCCGCGAAGCCATGGAAAATGCCGGAATCAGCGCCCGATGGCGCGGGCTTTCGTTGTCGTAGGCGAATCCGCGCCCATCATGACCGATCTCGACCGTTTTCTCTTCGAAATCGAGGAAATGCATCGGTGTAGTTTGCGTCGGGACGATGCCGATCTTTTGCTCGCGAAAAACAGGGTAGAGCGGATTCTGCGCAAACACGTGCTTGATGTCGGTGACGAGCAATTCCTGGTGCTGTTGCTCGTGATGAATGCCGAGAATTAGAATCGGCTCGATCTCATCGAAAAGTTTTTCGGCAGCATTGGAAAGGAGATCGTCGATGTGCGAATCGATCGACGAGCGATAACGCTGCGCTTCCTTCACGGTTGGACGCGAGATTAAGCCACGCAGATCGCGCCGGTGCATATCACCAGCGGCGTTATAGTACGAATTGAACAAATAGGCATACTGCGGAACTTCCGGGCGATATCCCGCAACGAATTTTTTCAGGATAAAAGTCTCGAAAAACCACGTGGTATGAGCAAGGTGCCACTTGGTCGGGCTGACATCGGGCATCGATTGCACGACCAAATCTTCCGGCTCAAGATTTGCGCATAAACTAGTCGTGAAATTTCTGATTTGATGAAAACTCGCGAGCAAGTGTTCGGCACGCGTTGGATGAGCGTCCAGACGAGATCGCCTGGCCGGCGCTTTGTCAATTGCGGGTGCGACGGCCGTGCTCAAATAATTCCACCTTCCTGTTCGAGTTCTTCCCTGCGCGCTTCGAGCATCTGATCATGCGTGGCTTCCTCTACGCCGCCGGTGACGAGATGTTCGCCGACTGTTTCCTCTTCTTCGTCCACTCCAGGCCGCGGCGCACGGTGACCGCGCGAAGTCGCAGCGACGTACCAATCGTCCGTCAACTCTGCGTTTTGTTTGGTTTCCTCCGGCGGCGTCGGATGTTCAGCGCCGAGGAGTTCTTTCCGCGCCTGGGCCCAATCGGCATCGGTAAATTCATCTGGATTGCGTTCATCAATCATTGCAATTTCGCGGGCGCGTTTTTCTACTTCCTCCAGGGAAGGCAGGCCCATTCCGTTTCCGTGCAACGAAATTTTCCCCGCGCCTTCCTGTGAGTAATCGTTCATAACTAATAATACGAAGCTCCACGGCGATATGTCCGCACAACAATTTGGACTACAGATTGCGCCCTTGCAACGCAAGCGCTTAGACGGACCAAAATGAGCAGTGAAGATTTGGTTCGACTTAAAAACGGCGCCGTCATCGCGTTCGAACAATACGGCGATGCGAGCGGTGTGCCGGTGATATTTTGCCATGGCTGGCCGAGCTCGCGCACGATGGCCCGCCTCACAGACGAGGCGGCACGCGATCTCGGCATCCGCATCATTTCACCTGATCGACCAGGCATCAGCGGATCGAGTTTGCAGCCCAATCGCAAATTGAGCGATTGGCCGCAGGTTGTAGAGCGGCTCACCGATCATCTCGGTATCGGCGAATTTCGAATGCTCGCGATTTCCGGCGGCGCTCCCTACGCCTATGCAACAGCCAGAGCGATGCCGGAGCGGGTGCGCGCAATCGCGATTGTGAGCGGTGCGGTGCCGATTGTCGATCTTGTGGACCGTCAGGGATTGCTCCGGCTTTACCGGTGGATGCTGGCGCTTTATCAAAGGTCCCCGCGACTCTTGCGAAAATTATTTTTGCTGGCACGGCCTATTCTGTCTTTGCGGCCGCCTGTTCGTTTGCGGCCGCTGGTCTTGAAAATGTTAATGTTGCAAACCTGCGATGAAGAGAGCCTGCGCGATTCCGCCGCCTTTGAAGCGGTCTTCGAAAGTCAACGGCGTGCCTGGCGAGAATCGGCTGAGGGTGTAATGACCGACGCGCAGATTTATGCGCAACCCTGGGGCTTTCCAATCGAAGAAGTTCGGGTGCCGGTTCGACTGTGGCATGGAAAACAAGATCGGGCCTTCTCGGCTCGCCTGGCGGAAGACATCGCCAACCGATTGCCGAATTGTGAAGCTCGGTTCGTTGATGGTGCAGGTCATTACTCGCTGCCAATTCGTTACATGCGCCAAATCCTTCGGGATTTGATCTATAGCGGCGGTCTGTAACCGCCGCATTTCTTCCGGCGCTCGGAGAACGCCGCAATCGCTGGCCGGCTAACCGCCTGCCGCGCGCTTTTCGAGAATGTAATCGTGAATTGTATTGACGGTCCTGAGGGCCGTCCCAGCGACTTCGGAGTTTGGCACACCCACCCCAAAAGTTTTCTCCATGCTCACCACCAGTTCGAGCGCGTCAATGGAATCGAGACCGAGTCCATTGGGACCGAAGAGGGGGAGATCGTCCCCGATTTGATCCGGGGTCGTTTGCAGCATCAAATTTTTGACGAGCATCTCCTTGATACGGGCGCGCAGATCGGATTCGGACATAAAGAAGTGGCGATTTTGTCCCAGATCGCGCCTCGGGTCAAACGTGCAGAGCGTATCTCCTCGTGCGCAGATCCAACATTTGCTGTGAGGCTGATGGCTCCGACTGGGTTGGCGAGCAGGCAGCCGCCACTACGCCTGATCGGCTTTGTCGCCGGGCGTAATCGCTTGATTTGCATCCTGAATTCATCCTTGGCCTTTTGAAACTCCTTCACCGCCTGGCCCATTCCGCGCGCCAGCTCGGGCAATTTTTTTGCGCCGAACAGGACGAGAACGATCAACAAAATAATGATCAAATCCGGCCCCGCCAAATTCATGAAGCTGGCAAGCAAGCTCATAACGCACTTCAACATGAGATGGTTTGCCGAAGTTGCAAGGCAAATCCGAAATGGGCAGCGCGCGGGCTATGGGAGTTGACAGCCTCCCGCCCTTATGGAAAAGAGCCATTCCCACGATATGCGTCCGATTTGGAAAGGCAGCATCAGCTTCGGGCTGGTCTATATTCCGGTGGCTGTGTACCCGGCCACACGCGAGGAGAAACTTAGTTTCCGGCAGCTCCGCTCCAGCGATCTTAGCCCAATCAGATATAAAAAGGTCGCGGAAGCAGACTCAAAAGAGGTTCCAGCCGAGCAGATCGTTAAAGGATTCGAATACGAGCGCGGCCGCTACGTTGTTATGAAGGAGGAGGACTTCGAGAAGGTCCGGATCGAATCCACGCATTCCATCGACATTACCGACTTCGTCGAATTGGAGCAGGTCGATCCCAAGTTTTTCTACAAACCGTACTTTCTCGAGCCGCAGAAGGGTGGCGAAAAAGCATATGCGGTTTTGCACAAGGCGCTGAGCGGCACGGGCAAGATTGGTATTGCCAAAGTCGTGATCAGCAACCGCGAGCACCTGGCCGCGGTCAAACCGGACGGATTGTTCCTCATTCTGGAGCTGATGCATTTCGCGAGCGAAATCCTTAGCGCCGAAATTTTGAAGAACGGCTCGGCGACTGCCGTTAGCGACAAAGAATTAAAAATGGCCCAAGCGCTCATTGACGGTATGTCCGTTTCCTGGGAACCGGAAAAATATCGGGACGAATACCGGACAGCATTGATGGAGGTCATCGAGCAGAAGGCGAAGAACAGACAGATCGCCGCCAAAGTCGCGCCCGCGCCAACGCCGACCAATGTGGTCGATCTTGTCAAAGTGCTTCAAGAGAGCCTCAACCGCACGCAATCCTTGAAACAAAAACGCGGCCCGGCTCGATCCAGCGGACGTTCGACAGCCGCGCTGGTCAAGCAAAAGAGGCGTGCAGGCGCTTTGGGCTAATTGCACTCTTCCAACACTGGTCTGACAAACCGGATTGTTCGTCAGCCTGAAAAGCGGTTGCAAATTGGAGCACCTCCATTAGCTTACGCGTTCACTTTATGGCCAAGACTGCCTGGATTAATCGCAACGAGCGGAAGCGCGCGACGGTGAAGAAGTACGCTGCGCTGCGTGCTGAGTTGAAGGCGAAAAAGGATTATGCCGGCCTCGCCCAGTTGCCGCGCGACGCCAGTCCCTCGCGCGTGGTAAACCGCTGCGAAGTTACCGGACGCCGGCGCGCTTTTATTCGCCGGTTCAAAGTCTCACGTCTCACTTTTCGTGAACTGGCGTCGCAAGGGCTCATCCCTGGCGTAACCAAATCGAGCTGGTAAATTCCTGCCTCGACAGGGTCTCGGGTGTACGGGCTGCATCCGCGCAATGAACTTTTTATTTTTGTTTCTCGCCACGTCGCCCATTGCTGAAGCAATCAGTGAACACTGGGATTCCCCCGCTGTATTACTTGGCAAACTCGCAGCGATTGCCGCGCTTGTGGGACTTAACGGTTTTTTTGTTGCGTGCGAATTCGCCATCGTCAAGGTGCGTGGTAGCCAGCTCGACGCGTTGATAGATGACGGAAATCTCCGAGCGCACTTCGTCAAGCATGTCCGCAGCCATCTCGATGCCTACCTTTCCGCAACACAGCTTGGTATCACTCTGGCGAGCCTTGCGCTCGGCTGGATTGGCGAACAATTTCTGGTGCAAATCCTTGAGCCGTTTTTCGCGCTCGTAAATATTCACTCTCACGGACTTGTCACATCGGTATCGGTCGCGCTTGCCTTTGCCGGTATCACATTTTTGCACATTGTCTTCGGCGAACTCGGCCCCAAATACACCGCCATCGCTAACCCATTACCAGTCGCTTTGCAGCTGGTGCGTCCGCTCGGCGTGTTTTATCTCTTGTTCCGCCCCGTGATTTGGTTGCTACACAAATCTTCAAACTTGCTTTTGCAAGGAGTCTTGCGCATGCGCCCCGCCTCTAGCACGGAGCTAGCGCATAGTGAGGAGGAATTGCGCTTGATTCTCGAGCAGAG
>QHOD01000160.1 GCA_003218615.1 Verrucomicrobiota bacterium | reverse complement strand
GCGTTACCCAACCGGATTATACTTCTGTTTGTCGAGTCGAGTCCCAGTCGCGATGAAAAAAACTCTTGATTAGATCGTATCGTCTCCCAATGCTCTGGACCTCGATTAAGAATCGCGCGATGCCATCATCAGACCGATGAACAACCAGATCGCATCCGTAAGGGTGCAGCTTCTCCCGCGCAATGCGCCCGACCTCAGCGTTGAGTGTCTCTCGGGTCACGGGCCCGCCTGAACGCAACTGATCTAATTCCTCTAATGTGATGGCGGCCGCTGCGCGGATTTTCCCAATGCGATCGTTGTAGCTTGCATCAAACTCACTCCTCGCTTCGGTGTTCATGCAAGTTCTCGTAAGATTGAAGAGTTACGAATGGCTTGAACTCGCCACGCGATCACTGGTCTGCAAGTGTCGTCTGTATGTCTCCTGTTCTGCGAGGTCCAGATCGACAATCGTCCGCCGGCCTGCCTTAATGACCACGGGCACGCGGACGTATCCGTCTCTTTCCGATCTAGCTTCAACCGTGTAGGATCCAACTGGCAGCCTCACAAGCTCGGGAATTTCGTCGCTCCGCGACATGTGATTTTCCACGCTTTTGAACAACTTTCCGCCAGCTGTGTATATCGAATATGAGCTGTGGGCGTTAAATACGAGGTCTCCGTCGTTGAACTCGTCAGTTGCCGAATAGACCTGAAGCGAGCCTTGGGATAACTGTCCTGCTTTCGCCCTGCCCTTGGCCAGCGCCATTTTCTCTGTTTCATTGCCGCGCGTCGTGCCAAGAAGCGCCAGAGCAACAAACATCGCGACCGCCAGATTTCTTGTGGTCACATATCTGAGCAGCGGCATGAACGCGGATGCGCAGCAGTAAGTCTGTTTGTGATTTGTTTTCATTGTTTGTTTTTAATTACCTCCACCAACTCATACCGATTTGCTGAGCGAATATTCCAGCTCGAGCGGAGACGGTTTTGCACCGAAGAAGTTGCGGATAGAATTGCTCCGATTCGACGAGGCAGAGCGCGACTATTGCCGATGAACTAGCGTGCTATCGTCTTACTAACGACCAGAGAGGTCGTTAGTGACGCGGCGTCCGCGTTTCGAACTGCTGCTTGAAAAGTTGCAAATCGTTAACGTTCACGTCCGAAACAGCCCAGTAGTTAAAGTCCGAGTCAGCCCAGTGCAGAAGCTGATATCCCTGGCGTGTTATCGTTTTCGCAGCTTTGGCTACATCCGACCCTGCTGGCCAAACAAAAAGGTTGATAAAGTGTTTGCGCCTTTGGTAAACCAACGCCGCGACTGGTCTGTTATCCAAATAATCCAGGCGGCCACCAATCAGAGGAAATCCCTCACTGGCAAGATCGGCAACTGCAGGCGCAAAATCGAGCTTCGCATCCAGCCAGGGTTTCACGGTATGCTGGTCAGAGGAAGCGACGTCTGTTAGATGGTTTGCCATCAGCGAACGCACATGACTGGCGATAAGTTGCGTTGCCAGAAGTTGATCGGCCCCAGGGCGTCGCAATTGTGGCGCCAAGTTCGAAAAGATGATCGCAGCGAAAATGATGGCGGCTGCGAGACTGAGACCGGAGAGACTGAGCCAATTCCATGGCGTTCCGAAAAGAACGGCTCGCGGCTTTGGCTGCTGTCTTGGGAACAGCGGCTGAGCATCTGGCGCAACATTTCGCATGGGCCGTTCGGCGATCTCTTCTCGCAACGACGATTGAATTCGCTGACGTAATTCTGCTGGCGCCTTGTAATATGGGGCAGCGATGCCAATCGAGCGCACCAACACACGATGTGTCTCGTATGCCTGCTCACAATTACGGCAGCTTCGTAAGTGCTGTTCGATTGTCTGGCTGGTAACCGGATCCAGTTCGCCATCCAGATAACCGTCCATCAAATTTGTAGCTTCATCGCAGTTCATCTATTACTCCTTACCGATCCGAGCCGCCAAATATTCCCTGAGCTTGGCACGCGCGCGGGCGAGCCGCGACATGACCGTACCCGGCGGAATTTGCGTGATGTCGGCTATTTCCTTATAGGATAAACCTTCCTGGTGTCGCAGCGCCAGGATCTCTCGAAAATCCGCCGGCAATTCATCCATGGCCTCTCTAATTAGTTCCGCGTTTTCACTGTGCTCCAGGGTCGTCGCCGGACTCACGGAATCGTGACCGGACACGTGTATTTCTTCATCAAAAGTTGTGGTGAGATCAACCGCTTTGTTCTTTTTTAGTAACGTGTAGGACGTATTTCGGACAATCGTGAGCAACCAAGCACGGCCATTCGAACCATGGAATCCGCCGAAAGACTTAAATGCGCGCAGATACGCCTCTTGAACAACATCCTGCGCATCCTCTTCGTTACGAAGCAGCCATTTGGCAAGGTTGTGGGCCGCATCCATGTGAGGCAACATCGTTTCTTCAAAAGACGCCAATTCATGTTCTTGAGCAGCATCTTGTTCTTGGTGCTTCTTGAGTATGGCAAACTTCACAATCTTGGCACTCGACTCGAGATCTTCAGTATCAAAAGCATAGTCGACTTTCAGTGGTCCGGCCATATTTTCTTGGTCAGTCCGCTCGGCTAGAAAGTGCATTTAGAACCAGAGCGTTTGCATCGTGCCACCGCCGCAGCATCGACCAGTCTCCACGGATCTTAAATCACGGAAAGTTCGTTGCCACTGGGACCGCACCACGCGTGGATGCCTCCACATCACGCCTTTATGCAACACATGCCGATCGCTTCTATAATAGCGCTGCCCTTTCGCCATGGTGTCATTTGACGCTTCAGCGACCGCTCTGGGGTACAAAGCTCCTGCTTTGGTTATGCACGGTTGCATTCATTTAATACAACCGGCGCACTCCTATTTTTATTCCCCAGTTTTTGAAAAACGGACTGGTGGATCGACTTCTCCTCGTCGGGCAGCGATACCATGCGGGAGATCACTTTCTTGGAATATAACTTTGCCAATTCGGTATGAATTGATTGAACGCCGCACAACTTTCTTACGAAACAAACATATCCGAGATTTTTTTATGCCTATTACAATCGCAAGTATCATGAATCTGATGGGGCCGGACATGATGGTAATCCTTCTCATCGTGTTGCTCCTGTTTGGAGCAAAAAAACTGCCTGAGCTCGCCCGAGGAATGGGTCGGGCGGTCAAGGAGTTCAGCGCAGCCAGAGATGAGGTTGAGAGGGAGCTCAGTCAGTCCGGCCCCAACAGCGTAGCGCCGTCCAAACTACTGGACACAAAAAGCGAGCTACCGTCTGCGCGGTAGTCCCAGCGGCATCTACACGGTTTCTCGACGGCTTCTCATCGGCAGCTCCGCTACAGAAAGAACTCGATGATCGCTCGGGTAACTCGTAAGCCGCGCAAAAAACAAATCGTCATTTTGGGCGGCGGTTTCGGCGGAGTTTATGCCGCCATGTATCTTGAGAAATTGCTGGCGCGACGGAGTGCGGTGGAGATTTGCCTCGTTAGCCACGATAACTTTTTCTTGTTCACGCCGATGCTTCACGAGATCGCAGCGAGCGATCTCGAAATCACAAATATCGTAACCCCCTCCGGAAGTTACTTCGTAAAGTTGAGGTATTGGTGGGTGACGTCAACCAGATCGATCTGCCAAACAAGCGGGTCCTGATTTCGCGCGGTTACCGCAACGACTCAAAACAAATCGACTATGATCATCTGGTCATCGCACTGGGATCGATCACCAACTTTTACGACATTCCGGGTCTCGCCGGCCTGGCCGTAGCAATGAAATCGCTTCGTGATGCCATTCAGTTGCGCGCTCAAATCATCCGACACTTGGAAGAGGCAAATTCGGAATGCAATCTCGCCGACCGGCAATCGTTACTTACCTTCGTAGTGGCTGGCGGCGGCTTCGCCGGTGTGGAAACGGTGGCGGCGTTAAACGACTTTGTGCGGGAAGCGCTGCCGTTCTATCCCAATCTGTCTGAAGATATGTTGCGGGTGATGCTGGTCCATTCTGGTCCGGCGATCCTGCCGGAACTGGGTGAAAGCCTGGGAAGATACACCGAGAAGGTGCTCGCGCGACGCGGTGTAGAAATTCGCCTTAAAAACCGGGTTAAGAGCGTGACGGAGAGCGAGGTTTTTTTAGCCGATGGTGTCTCAATTCCATCGCGCACCTTGGTCTGGACTGCCGGAACCGTGCCGAGTCCCATCATCTCTTCGCTCCCCTGCGCAAAGGAACGAGGCCGACTACTCGTAAACCAATTCTTGGGAGTTCCCGATTGGCCTGATGTCTGGGCCGTGGGTGACTGTGCGTTTGTGCCAGATATCAGAAACCCGGGCCAGTCTCATCCACCAACCGCGCAACATGCCATACGCGAGGGCAGGGTTGTGGCGCAGAATATCGCGGCTGCGCTGTTGGGTCATCGCCTAAAGCCATTTTCGTTCAGAACCATTGGGCTGCTGGCCTCAATCGGGCGTCGGATGGGTGTGGCGCGGATCCTTGGTTTCAATTTCTCGGGCTTCTTCGCATGGTGGATGTGGCGGACGGTTTACCTAAGTAAATTGCCCGGCTTGGACAAGAAGGTCCGTGTGGCGTTTGACTGGACACTGGACCTTCTTTTCCCAAAGGACGTTTGCGCAGTGTACGACGTCGATCAACGTCGCGATTTCCATCAGCCGAACCGCCCCCAGGGTACGGTCAGGCATATCCTGAGCTAGCCAAAGACGAAATGCCGTCATTCGTAATGAAGCTGGGCGATCCGGAAATCCGAGCGCTGACAACTTACCTGCGGACGCTGCGGAGCCGAGTTTCTATCTTGTTTGAATCGCGAATCCTGACTATCACCCGATCTTATCGCGGCGCACTTCACTCGAGCATCTCTATCATTTGCCTTGCGAGCTTCGGACCAATCCCCGCCTCCTCATGCTTGAAATAAATGAAAACATCATTCCAGCCGTCTTGTGTGCGAACAAAGTCAACCCATTGTTCGATGTCGATCTTCCTATAATCCTCGCGACGAAGCCGAAGATATCCGTAATCGCCCGTCGAAACCTTAGGTGTCGCGAGATTTTCGGTGTCGGCGATACAAAGCGCAACATTGCGTGATTTTAGAATTCCAAAAATCTCGTCGTCAAACCACGACTCGTGACGGAACTCAAACGCCGCTTTCAGCGACGGAAATTCCCGGAGGAACGAAGTTAACACGTCGGCGTCCTTTTTGAAATTGGGCGGAAGCTGAAACAGAACGGGTCCCAGTCTTTCGCCAAGTCCGGAGATGACTTTGCAAAAATAGTCGAGAGTATCGGCGCAATCACGCAGCTTCGACCAATGCGTGATCTTTTGCGGCGCTTTCAGCGCGAACCGAAAATTCTCCGGAGTCAGCGTTTTCCAATTGTCGATCGTTTTCGACGATGGAATGCGGTGAAACGTGTAATTGATTTCGGTCGTCGGAAAACGCTCCGCATAAAACGGCAGCATCTTTGCCGCCGGCAAATCCGCCGGGTAAAAATTTCCTTTCCATTCAGCGTACTGAAAACCGGACGTGCCAATCCACGGCTTCACGCAATAGTTCCCTCCACAATAAATAACCTCAACTTTGTGATCGCCAAAGCTGTACTGCCTGTCGGCGAAAATGCTTTGATGGCCTTTACGAAGGTGTTATTGCTTGGCGCAGTTTCCTTCTGCGAAACTCCATCGCAAAAAGCGCGGCTATTGTAAGAATATCGCTGGTAACGTGAGTTGCACGCACGCTTCCGTAAGTGGCCGGAGAAAGAGTCGGCTCGAGCAGATCCCGCACTTGCTTCGAGTTGGCTGGAGCCGTCCCGCCCAAATCGAACTGTTTAATCGCTTGGAGCGTGGCAAATCGCTGCGCCGTAACGTCATGCATGGCATCCAGATTTTTAAACGCGAACAAGGCGAAAAGAATCGAGACCAGCAAGGTAGTGACCGCCGCCGGTTGTTTGCGCATAGAAGAAAAGGCGAGCAAACCGCCGACGATAACGACGTAAAGATTCCAGTACGCTTGCATGGCGTTGGCGCGCTCGAAATAAAGCTGAATAAGTTCGTTGTAGTTCATAGGCTGTGCACGAGTGCGATTATTACGATTCGATTTATTGAAGCGAGAAGAAACTCACGTATCGACAAGGGAGCACTCAAAACAATGCTCGAACTGCGCCAAAGCAGCGATGATTTCGGGCCGAATAACAATGGATGGGCGCGCTCGCCGGATGATCGTCTTCGCTTTTTCGGCGTTGCTCGCCTTGCCACTCATAATTAAATATGCGGCCACCGCTGCGGCGCTGCGCGAATAACCAATCTTGCAATGGACGAAAACAATCCCGGTTTCACTGTGCTCGGCAATGAATCCGCCCATTTCCCACAATTGCTCCAGGGAAGGGGCCGTAAGATCGAGAATTGGTATGTTGCGATAACTGATTACGCGAAACGCCCTTGCTTCGGAAAATTCGGCGCTGAGATCGAGGACAGCAGTCACGCCGCTACGCACTGCTCCTCGGGCTTCGCGGTTGCTTAATTTTCGGCCAATCCAAATATTGGGAATGACTTCGTCCCAAGGCCGACATTGACGACGATAATACAGCAAAGATAAATACTGACCCAGCAAACAAGCACCTAAGACGAGCCGTGCGCTCCAAGGCAAAGTGCCATTTGTCTTGCGAAAAATTCCCGGCCCACGACCAAAGTAAGCACCGGCAACAATGCCGAGAGAAAGACTTGGCCAAAAAACCAAGGCGCTTAACGGCCAAAAGATCGGAGCAAATGCGAACAAAAATATCGCGGCCGCGGAATAATAAAATCCG
>QHOD01000159.1 GCA_003218615.1 Verrucomicrobiota bacterium | reverse complement strand
TTCCAAACCATAAAGGTGGATGCACCGACCGTGGACGAAGCGATCCAAATCCTGAAAGGACTGCGCCCGAAATACGAGGCCCACCACAAAGCGAAACTCACCGATGAAGCGCTCGAGACCGCGGTCAGATTTTCCGATCGTTATATCACGGGACGTTTTCTCCCCGACAAAGCCATCGATGTCATGGACGAAGCGGGCGCGCGGGCGCGCATCAACGCCATGACGCGACCGCCCGATGTTAAGGAGATTGAGAAGGAAATCGAAGAGATCCGTCTTGAAAAGGAGGCAGCGATCAAAGCACAGGATTTTGAAAAAGCCGCCGCGCTTCGTGACCGAGAGAAGCAAACAAAAGAAAAGCTCGACGCAATTCTGAACAAATGGCGGGAGGAGCGCGAAGAGAAAGAAGTGGTGGTCACAGGCGACGACATGATGCACATCATTTCAAAAGTCACCGGCGTTCCTCTCCAACGCATGGAACAGGAGGAGATGCAAAAGCTGCTCATGATGGAAACCGAGCTGAAGCAGCGGGTTATCGGGCAGGAGGAAGCCGTCACGGCCATCAGCAAAGCGCTGCGCCGCTCGCGCGCCGATTTGAAAGATCCAAAACGCCCGATCGGTTCCTTTGTCTTTCTTGGCCCCACTGGCGTGGGCAAAACCTATCTCGCTCGCACGCTGGCTGAATTCATGTTCGGCGATTCCGACGCACTCATTCAGATCGACATGTCGGAATACATGGAAAAATTCACCGCCTCGCGTTTGATCGGTTCGCCGCCTGGCTACGTGGGTTACGAGGAAGGCGGACAACTTTCCGAAGCAGTGCGCCGCCGGCCGTATTCGGTTGTGCTTTTCGACGAAATTGAAAAAGCGCATCCCGACGTGATGCACCTGCTCTTGCAGATTCTGGAGGATGGAAAAATCACCGATTCGTTAGGTCGCAAGATCGATTTCCGGAATACGATCATTATCATGACATCGAATGTCGGTGCTGATCTGCTCAAGAAACAAACGGTGATGGGGTTTGGTGCACCTCGAGAAGGACATGATTACGCTTCGATGCGCGATAAAATTCTCGATGAAACCAAGCGGGTCTTTAAACCTGAGTTTCTCAATCGCCTCGACGAGATCATCGTCTTCCATTCGCTTGAGAAATCGCACCTGATGCGCATTGTCGATCTTGAAGTGGCGAAGGTGAAGGCGCGCATCAAAGCCAAAGAGATCGAGATCATGCTGGACACTGCGGCGCATGAGTTCGTCATCGAGAAAGGATACGATCCCAATTACGGGGCGCGCCCAATGCGGCGCGCAGTCGAGCGTTACCTCGAAGACCCGCTGGCAGAGGAATTGCTCAGAGGCAACGTCAAGGCGGGCGACCGTGTCGAGGTGACCGCTGCCGATGGGAAACTCGCGTTCCATGTGGCGGAGCCGACCGGCAGCGCGACCGCGCCGGCGAGTTAATTTTTGGATCACGCGCGCGGATGCGCGTCCGCGTATGCTTTTTTGAGCCGCTCGACGGTCACGTGCGTATAGATTTGCGTCGTGGAAAGACTAGCGTGGCCGAGCAGCGCTTGAACACTCCGCAGATCGGCGCCGCGATCGAGCATATGCGTAGCGAAACTATGCCGCAGTTTATGTGGACTGATCGAAATTGGAATCGACGTGTGCCGTAAATAACGTTTCAGGACAAGCCAGATGGAACGCGTGGACATTCGCCTGCGCGATTTGTTTATGAAGAGCGGTCCTGCGTGCACATTTGCCGCTGCGCGGTAACGCGAGATTGCTTCCAGCGCGGGCAAACCGACCGGACAAATGCGCTCTTTACGGCCTTTGCCAAGTACCCGGACCGACTCGGTGTAAAGATCGACATCGGCAACATTGAGGGCAGCCAGCTCGCTTAAACGCAGGCCGCTGCTGTAGAAAAGTTCCATGATCGCCACATCGCGCAGTGGCATCCAAACAGGCGCGGCGCGATTTTTGTCGATCTTGAGGGGCGTTGCGAGAAGCTCGTCGATCTGCTGACGCGTAAGCACAAGCGGAAGCTTTTTGTCGATCTTTGGCAATAGCACTTCTCGCACAGGATTCGTTCGCAAACCTTTTCGCGCGGAGAGAAATTGGTAGAATGTGCGCAAGGCGGAGAATTGCAGTCGCACGTAGGAACGCGCCTGGCCACGCTTCATGATCGCAAAGAGATAGTCGCGAAAATCATCGACCGTGCACTTTTTCCAGGGCGTTTTGTTTTTCGCCCGAAAAGCCCTGAGCGCCTCACGATATGCTTTCAGCGTCCGCGGCGAAGCATTTCGCTCGATCGTGAGATAGCGCAGGAATTCGTCGGCGAGAGCATCACGATTCGCTAGCGCACCAGTAGCCTTCGTCATTTTATTCCGGTTTCTCGACAGTGTATCGCAGTTCCGCCTCCGAGGCGCTGCCGCGGAATTGACTTTTGAAAATTGGCGCCGGGTTGGTCGAGATTAACTCGTATCCCTTCAAAACGAACTCCGAATAGAATCCGTTGCTCGCCGGCTCGTAAACCGTGTCGCCGCTGAAAGAGCCATAGAGTTTATATTCGTAATTGTTGTCACTTCCGAACTCGAGACGTTCGCGATCTGGGGCGAGTTTCTGTTTTTCATTTAACACGACTAATTGTGCTGTGCTCCAAGGCTGACCCGAACGCCGGATATAGCCCCAGAACTTGTAATCGGGTTTGTAGTAACGCCGTCCAATGTAATAATCGCCCGCCGGTTCGGCCGCGATGCGCTGCGCCATCTCGATTCGTGCCTGCTGAATTCCTTGCGGCATGGTCTCGCAACCGCCCAAAAATATGGCGCCAAGAAGAAGATTCCCTATGAGCAGAAACTGAACGGCGTGCTTCATTCTGTAGACTGGCATCTTTTATCGCAGCTTTGCGCGGTGCGCAAATGATGCGCGTCGCGCGCCGTTTAAGGCGTTGCACCGTTGCGATCCGCTCGCTAAACTTTCGGCCAACATGATCGAACTAGAAGTTTACGCGCCAGGACTGCGGGATTTGAGCAAAATCCTGGAGTTGGATCAGCAGCTCGCTGCAATTGCCGGCATGCGATATAAAGTCGATAGCAATCACGATCTGGTTTATTTCGAACTCGACGAACCGACGATCAATGTCCGGGAAATCCGTGCGATTTTCCTGAAGCTTGGGCTTGACCCGCGGTTCATTGGCGCGATTCCGCCGGAGCTTCGGCCGAAAACGAAAACTCAGCCGCTCGGTGTCTGACCAAACTTTGGGAAGATCGGCGTTCGTTTCCAGGAAGTGGCACGCAAATGTCGATCCGTGAAAAGCAAAGGGCGTCGGGATCTTACCATTCAACCAGGCACGACTGACAAACCAGATGATCACTCGATTATTTAACGCGCTCGGAGGAATCTTTGTCGCGTTCTTCCAATACTTGGGCGAGGTGGTATTGCTCGCTGCCGACACCTTTCGTTCTATTTTCACTCACAAGCTCCGCTGGAAATTATTTCTCAATCAAATCGTCGAGATTGGATTACTTTCCCAACTTGTCGTCGTGGTCACCGGCGCGTTTACCGGTGCGGTATTCGCAGCGCAAACGTTCTTTCAGTTTAACAAAATCGGAATGGGATCCGCCACCGGCGCAGTGGTGTCTGTCTCGATCTGCCGCGAACTTGGCCCGGTGCTCACGGCATTGATGGTGGCGGGTCGGGTTGGCGCGGCCATGTCGGCGGAAATCGGCACGATGAAAGTGACCGAGCAGATCGACGCGTTACGCGCCCTTGCGGTCTATCCGACCGATTATCTGGTTGTGCCGCGCGCGCTTGCCATGATGGTGTCGATGCCGCTGCTGGTGGCCGAATGCATCGCCGTCGGCATCGCCGCTGGCTATTTCATCGCCATCTTCTTGCTCGATATCAACGGCACATATTACATGGCGAACATGGTGCGCTGGACGCGCAATCGCGACATCATCATGGGTTTGTCGAAAGCGTTCTGTTTCGGGATTCTGATTGTGTTCATCAGTTGCCAGAAAGGATTGGCCGCCCGCGAAGGCGCTGTCGGTGTCGGCCGCGCAACGACCGAAGCTGTGGTGAACTCGTCGCTCGCGGTCCTGATTTGCAATTTCTTCCTCACCATGTCGCTCAACATCATTTATCCAGCGGGGTATCAATGATCGAAGTATCGCCTCAGATTTCTACAAGCTCATCGCACGATCGACGCGTTGGCTCGATGCTGACGGTGCGTGATTTAACGAAGACAATCGGCACCCAGGAAATTTTGCGCGGCGTCGATCTCGACGTCGCACGCGGTGAAACGCTCGCCATCATCGGGCGTAGCGGCGGGGGCAAGAGTGTTTTGCTCAAACATTTGGTGGGTTTGATGGAACCGGACTCTGGTGAAATTTGGGTCGAAGACCAAAATATTATCGGCTTGAGCGAGCGGCAGCTCGGCGCCATCCGCCAAAAGATCGGCATTCTCTTTCAAGGTGCGGCGCTTTTTGATTCGATGACCGTAGCGGAAAACATCGCCTTTCCGTTACGCGAAGCAGGCGAGCGCGACCCAAAGGTTTTACGCGAAAAAGTTCGCGAGATGCTTGATGTGGTAGAGCTCGAAGGTCAGGAGGAAAAAATGCCGGTCAGCTTGAGTGGTGGAATGAAGAAGCGCGTCGGTCTGGCCCGCTCGATCATTCGCCGACCGAAGTGCGTACTATATGACGAGCCGACTTCCGGCCTTGATCCTGTCGTCTCCGACAGTATCAATCGTCTGATACGCCGGTTACAGGAGCGGCTGGGAATGACAAGCATCGTGGTCACGCACGACATGAAGAGCGCGTTCGATGTCGCCAATCATGTTGCCTACTTGCACGAGGGTCGAATTTATTTTTATGGAACGCCCAATCAGCTTCAGCAGACGAGCAATCCGATTTTGCAGGATTTTATGCTCGGACGATCCGACGGTGGGGGCGATTGATTTCGATCGTCCGTATTCCTGTATATTCGCGTCTGCGACGGGCGGTTCGGGCCTGCCACGCCCTAGCGCAGCGAAGGCGGGTGAACGGCCCTACCTTGCGAAAATCAACGGTAAGACCGACAATTAGCGTCCAATGAATCGGCACGAGCGAGGTTTAGAGTTTAAAGTGGGCGCATTTGTCTTCGTTGGATTAGCGATGGTCGGTGCGCTGGTTGTGCAATTTGGCCGCCTCGGTGAAGGCTTCAGGACTTATTATCCACTCACGGTTCGCTTCACGGACGCGAGCGGAC
>QHOD01000006.1 GCA_003218615.1 Verrucomicrobiota bacterium | reverse complement strand
TGATTCATTTTTCGCCAGAAACATGGTCAAAGCAGCGCACAGCTAAACTAAGATTCGCGCTCATATCGCGTCGACGCTACAATCGACTGCTCGGTGCGCCAAAATTCTTTCGCAAATATTGACTACCTTAGCAAGGGGCGGGAATGGATCTCCCTATAGGCATATCAACTTTACAATGCACCGATCGCTGGATTTGTGCGTTCCCTTGCGTCATTCCAGTATGCGAATCCTAATTACAGGAGGCGCCGGTTTCATCGGCAGGCATATGGTCGAACACTTCCAGCATCAAGCGGAGGTGCGCGTCCTTGATAACCTGCGCAGCGGTTCTAAGAGCAATCTGTCTGGCTTGGAATGCCAACTCATCCTCGGCTCAATTCTCGATCGCGATCTCGTCAGAGAAGCCATGAAAGGCGTGGATCTTGTCTTTCATCTCGCGGCTATGGTGAGCGTGCAGGAATCCATGCAGAAGTCGAATGAATGCGCCGAGATCAATACCCGGGGTACAGCGATTGTTTTGGAAGAGGCGGCGCGGACGCGGGCGAAAAAGCTGATCTTCAGCAGTTCGGCCGCAATTTACGGCGACAATCCAGCGATTCCAACAATTGAAAGCATGCCTGCCGAGCCGAAAAGTCCGTATGCCACAAGCAAGTATGAAGGCGAACGCCATTGCTGCTCCTTCACGGATGAAGGGCGACTCGCCACTGTTTCCCTTCGTTATTTTAACGTCTTTGGTCCCTACCAAGATCCGAGAAGTGAATACACCGCAGCCGTCCCGGCTTTTATTGAGAAAGCAATCAGAAACGAGCCGATTACGATTTTCGGAGACGGCCGGCAGACGCGCGACCTCATTTATATAAAAGATGTAGTCGCGGCCAATGCGTTCTTCGCGTTAAAAACGCAGGCAACCGGGGTCTTCAACGTGGCTAGAGGCAGGCAGATCACAATAACCGATCTGGCCCTAACCATTCGCAACCTTACCAAGTCTAGCTCCACGATTGACTACGGCGCAGAGCGCCCTGGCGACGTGAAACATTCAGTGGCAGGCGTTGACAAGATTCAGACTGCTGGCTTTGGGCCGGTTTGCGATTTGGCCGAAGGATTGCGCGCAACGATCGAATTTTTCAAGAAAGACCAAGCGGCCATTGAGCAGGGCCGTCACATATGACCCGACGTCAAAGCCGCTGGGTCAACGTGATCATCATCGCGCTGGTAATCATCCTGCGTTTGCCCACTCTCTTGCCGTCACTGTACAATAGCGATGAGGGCTATTACGGGATAATCGCGAACGATACCCTGGACGGTGGGACGCTCTACCGGACGGCCGTGGACACGAAGCCGCCAGGCATCTATTACATTTACGTCGCCGTCTTCAAAGTAGCTGGGAAGAACAATCTTCTTGCCGTTCATGTCCTCACCATCCTTGTCGTCGCTGCCACCGCCTTGGTCTTACGGCGGATTGGCGCGCGAGTGGGGGACGATTGGGCGGGGGCATGGAGTGGCATTGGCTATGCCGTCTTCGTCCATGCCTACCGACCGGGTGACACACTTCCTGCGAACACCGAGATTTTCGCGTCTTTTTTTCTCGCGCTGAGTGTTCTCGCCTTTCTCCAGGGTCAAAAGAAGCCGGCTTGGGGGTTGATGTTTCTCAGCGGCGCGCTGATCGGGGTGGCGACTTTGATCCGGCAGCCTTCGGCCGTGACTTTGGGCGCAATGCTGGCGTATCTCGTTTACCTCTGGCTCATTCCCCGTTACCGATCACTCGGACATGTTTTGGCAGCCGGCAGCGGTGTGGTAACTGGATTCATCGCGGTGATCGCGGGACTGGCCTGGTATTACCAGTGGCAGGGAAATCTGCGTGACGCTTATCTGTGGGCTTGGGCGTTTGCCGTTCGCTATGTCGAATCTGAAACAACCTTCCCTTATGTTTTGAAACGTCTCGTCACCGTTCATCTCGCTGTGATGCTCGCCTGGGGGCTGTTATGGTATTTTGGTATTCGGCAAGTGATTGAGACACTCAGATCTTTTCGGCGCATCTCGCGGGCGAGGCGTTCTCGCGGTTTGTCGCGGAACGGCAACGTTCCTCTCAGCGACGCTGGCGATGGATCCGAACAGGCATTATTGGTGCGGCCGCCCTGCCAGCGATAGGTTTTCTCATCGTGGCTCTGGTAGTGCGAACGCAGACGCTCGATTTTCTCCCGACTGTTCAGCAGATCGTCAAGGAGACGAGCGCCAAGGATCGTATCTTTGTTTGGGGGAGTACCCCACAACTCTACAGTTTCTCCGGCCGGCGAATGGCGACGCGTTTCGTGAGCTGCACACATCTGGTTGGCGCCTACGCCAGTCGGCCTCGTGAAGTGAGAGATAGAGCGGAGAGCGTGATTCCTGGAACTTGGGACATGTTTCAGGCCGACTGGGAAGCGCACCCGCCGGCGCTCATCATCGACATGTCAACGGTGGACCCGTTCTGGGCGGCTCATCCCATGACGCGATACCCCGTGCTTCGCGCCTATCTTGCCAACTATCGTGTTGAGGGCGTGATCAACGGCGAAACAATCTATCGTCGGCTTTAACGACGGACCCGAAACAATGCGTATGACGACGTGGAGGCCAAGCATCTCGGTTGTCTATCCAATGTTCAATGAAGAAGAGAACATCGAGTGTGCGGTCCGCTTCGCGGAGGCCGCCTTGGCCGATATGACGTCCGATTACGAGGTCCTCATCGTCAACGATGCCAGCACGGATCGATCAGCGGAGGTCGCGGAAGCATTGGCCCGCGCAAACCCTTACGTCAAGGTGTTCCATCACGAACGGAATTTGAAACTGGGAGGCGCGCTTCGCACAGGCTTTAGCAACGCCACAAAAGAGCTGGTCTTTTACTGTGACTCGGATCTGCCGGTCGATCTCACGGAGTTGAACCGGGCGGTTCATATCATGGAGTTTACAAGGTCCGACATCGTTTCGGCCTTTCGGTTTGATCGCACTGCCGAAGGACCTATACGCACCGTTTATTCGGTGTGCTACAATTTGCTTATCCGTTTCCTTTTTCCGTTGCGGGTGAAGGACATCAATTTCTCCTTCAAATTGTTCAAGCGAGAAGTCTTGGATAAGGTTGTGTTGGAGGCGGAGGGTTCATTCATCGACGCGGAACTGCTAATCAAGGGCAAGTTGCACGGATTCAAGATCGTGCAATTCGGCGTAGATTATTTTCCGCGAAATCGCGGCACCTCCACTCTGGCCAGTCCGGACGTGATCTTCAAGATGATCCGGGAACTGGTCGCATTCCGGATGAAGATGCGACACGAAATCAGGGCGGCCCGGGTCTCCGAGCCTTGAAACAGCTCATCGTTAACGCGGACGACCTGGGACTGACGCCGGGAGTAAACCGCGGGATCCTGCGGGCGTTTCAAGATGGAATTGTGACCAGTGCCTCGTTACTTGTGACGGGGAGTGCATTTGAGGAGGCTGTCGCGTTGGCGCGGCAAAACCCGGAACTGGATGTTGGCCTGCATCTGACGCTGGTGGAAGAGCGAGCCGTCCTGGGGCGCGAGATCTTACCAACCCTGGTTGATGAAACGGGACGGTTTCCCCGCACGAGCGGTGAATTTTTCAGACGCACCTTTCTCGGACGCATCAGCTGGGATGAGGTCGAGCGTGAGATCGCGGCGCAGATCGCGCGTTTTCAAAAGACAGGACTGCGACTTTCCCATCTTGATAGCCACCAACATCTCCACATGTTCCCGCCTGTCTTCCAAATCGTTAGGCGGCTTACCCGTAGGATCGATAATGTTTGGATTCGCAATTCTGCTGGCCCATGGCGAAAATCGCCAGGTATCCTAATGGGACGGTGGGTAAAGCAGCTTGGTTTGAATCTGACATGTCTGTCAGCGCGACGTTTGCATGGTCCCCCCCTGCCGCAAATGCCGGATGGTATGTTTGGATTCGAAGTCAGTGGGTGTTTAACTCGCTCTGCGCTCGAACAAATACTACGAAAAATTCCCGACGGCCTGTATGAATTGATTTGCCATCCCGGCGAAGGTGACAAGGGGACCTGCAGGCAATACCGTCATTGGGGCTATCGGTGGGCCGAGGAACTGGAGGCCTTGACGGCGTCTGAAACACGGTGTCTCCTCCAGGAACAGAAGATCGCACTGACCTCCTTCGCGCAGGCGCAACAGATCGGCCCGCGCTAGAGTCTTAAGGCCAGGCACGACCTCGTTGTCTTTTGGGCGCAGGCCGTCAATCGCCACTTCAGACCGATCGAGTCTAATACCTCGCCTGACAGCTGAATCAGATTGCGCTGTCTTGCTTTCTCTTTTACTAACCAGTGTGTTCCTTCTAACGTTAACCGCTTCGACGTTTGATATCCCCTCGAAGTCAATGCCGATCGTGCCACTGCGGTTGCGATTTTTTCGTCGAGCCCGGTCCAGGGAATGTCCTGGCTAGATTACTGCGGCGCATCAGCAAAAGCGTGGAGGTGATCAGCGTGGGCGACGCGGAATCTGTTGCGCAAATGCGCCGACCAGGTACGCACGGCGAACTAATCGCGAACTTTATGAAGCGGCCATCGATAAGATCGACAATCACATTTGCGTTCCGCTCATGGATCGAACGCGGTGCAAATTATCTCGAGATGCCCCGCGCCGAATTCATGGCCGCCGCTGGCCTGTTTGCCCTCATGATCGCGTTCAAGCTCGTGAACATGGTTCGCTACCGGTTCGACACCGACGAATCGCAGCACATGCACGTAATCTGGGCATGGGCCCGCGGGTTCGTGCAATACCGGGATATTTTTGACAACCACATGCCCCTTTTCCAAATCATGTTCGCGCCAATTTTCGGACTCATCGGAGATCGACCGACCATTCTTTACTGGATGCGATTCATTCTTTTGCCGATGTACTTTGTGGCAGCTTGGTGCACTTACCAGGTGGGCGCCCGGCTCTTCTCGCGTCGCGTCGCCGTGTGGGCGGTTCTGCTCGCCGGTTTTTACCCCGCTTATCATCTTACTTCATTCGAATTTCGAACAGACAATCTTTGGGCGCCAGTTTGGTTGATGTGTGTCGCCGTTCTGATCAGCGGGTCCATGAATGGACGGCGAATGCTAATCGCAGGATTGCTTCTCGGGTTTTGCTTCGCGATTTCGATGAAATCGATGCTCTTGTTATTGGCGGTCGTGGCTGCCGGATTTATCGCGATGCGGTTGGTGGGCCGCGAACAGGTGATTCAATCATGGAGCCAATGGCTTCGCTACGGAGCGATATTTCTTGGCGCAGCCGCCCTCGTCCCAGTTTCCATCATGATATTCTTTGCGCTCAAAGGCATTTGGCGCGATTTCCGTTATTGCGTTTTTACTCATAATTTTCTGCCGCACGCCGACGCCGATCATCCTCCATGGATGATAATGATCTTTCCGATCGTTTTTCCTTTCATAGTTTATTTTGCCAGGTTGATCGCGTGCGCGACACCCGATCGCGCGCTGGCTTTTCGCCGCTCCTTTGTCTTCCTCCTCTGCGGTTTCTATTCCACCGCTCTCTATAGCTTTTGGACATTGATTACGCGGCAGGATTTTCTCCCTTATCATCCACTCGCATTCGTTTTCGGCAGCGCCGCGGTCCTGGCAATCTCTGAAAGCGAGCTATTCCTGTCGCGGCTCTCGGCTCGCCTACGCCGGATGCCCTGGCCGGCTTGCGTGGTAATCGTTCTATTTTTTGGCACCCTCCTGATTCGACCTTTTTGGGTTAACGGGGCGAAAGCTGAAACCGAACTCCTGCGCGACGTTCTAAAGCTAACCAAGCCAGAAGAGTACGTTTTCGACTGCAAAGGTGAGACGATTTTTCGGCAACGCTGTTTTCGTCCGATCCTCGAGCCGGTGGCGATAGAACGGATTGAACGCAATCTGATGGTGGACGATGCGGCGGAACGATGCGTTGAAACCCGGACCTGCCTGGCTGCCCCCGCCGGAGGTCGGACATCGTGGTCGGCGCGCCTGTTCGTTGCGCGAAATTACCTACCGGTGAAGGGTTGGGTGCGCGTGGCCGGCGGCTATTTGAAAGAATCGCGTGCGCGATCCGGCGCGCTTGAATTCGAGAGCGTGATTCCCGCATCATATGGTATCATCGCACGCGAAGGAATTGTTAGGGGAATTTTGGATGGCCAGGAGTACAGCGGTGCGCGCTTTCTCGATCCCGGAAAACATTTTTTCATGCCAACCACGCCCGTGAGCGGTGCTCTGGCCTTCGTCTGGGCGCGCGCCATCGACCTGCATTATTCTCCCTTCACGTTTGTCCGGCCCAAATCGCACGGGAAATGGCCGATAGACCTAGAGACCACGTGGTGACGGCATCTGCGGCTGGTCGTGCCTGTCCCTGATGTGTTAGACGATCTCCACGGATGTCGGAGCCCAGATTCTTTCCATCGCGCTTTCGAGCGCAGGTTCGGCGTTCGGCCAAATAGGTACGTAGAAAATCGACAAGACGACCACGACGGCGTAGCCGCATCGAACGGTGTCCATAATTAATTATTATTTACGGACAATTCGAAACCGGACAAAACTCGTAGTCCAGCCTGCATAGATCTATCCACGCTAGAATCCCTGGAGATCAGATGAATTACGAATTTCTTCGAGCGACAAGAGGACGACCCTAACGGGATTCGAACCCGTGTTACCGCCGTGAAAGGGCGGTGTCCTGGGCCTCTAGACGATAGGGTCACAAAAGCCGGCCAATATCGGAATTGCTATTCTCTCACGCAAGGCAAATCGCCAAATCAATCTTCCGCTTTACTCTTGCTCAGAACGAAGCTTGTTAATCAAGGCCGCCGCGCGCGCGGTCGCACCCCGGTGCTCGGTCACGACTGCACGCGCATTTTCGACGAGCCGATCGCGGGATTCACTATCGCCGAGGAGCTTTTCGATCGCTAGTTCAAGGGAATCGGCGTCGTGAACCTGGATTGCGCCGTTTTTCGAGACCAGGCTTTTGACAAGCGTTGCGAAGTTCTCCATGTGCGGGCCAAAGACGACCGGTTTGCGCGCTATGATCGGCTCCACTGGATTTTGTCCACCGTGAGCGGTCAAACTTTTTCCAATGAACACAACGGTCGCTATACCGTACCAACGTTGAAGTTCACCGGTAGTATCCACAAGCACGCAATCCGGTTCCGCCTTGCCATGATTCAGCGATTCGCTAGCGAGCTGGACCTGCAGCGGCAAGGCCTCGAGCTGCGCCCGGATTTCGCGCAAGCGTTCAACATGGCGTGGCGCAATGAACAGGCGCAGCGACGGAAATTTTATGCGCAGGTTTAGAAAAAGCCTGGCGAGAATTTCTTCTTCGCCGGGATGGGTGCTGCCTCCGAAGAGCACTGGACGCTCGAAACCGACAGCAGCCACATGACCGATTTCTTGAGCTCCGCCACTACGATCAAGATCAGCGGGATCGTATTTGATACTGCCAGTGTGGCGAATCCGGCTGCGCTCGACGCCGAGCGCCACCCAACGATCGACATCATCGGGTTCCTGCGCGCAAATTAGATCGAGCAGGCGGAACGTCGGCGCGACAAAGAATCGGAACCGACGAAATCTTTTCTCGGATCGCGGCGATAACCGCGCGTTGACCAGCGCAAGCGGAATACGGCGGGCGTGCGCTCCCGCGGCAAGATTCGGCCAAATCTCAGCTTCAACCAGAACGATCTTCGCGGGACAAATGACAGAAAACGCGCGGCGCATAATCGGCCAGTAATCAAGCGGCGTGTACATAACCTCGATCCAAGGCGGAGCGTTCTTGTTCGCCAAAGCGAACCCCGTTGTGGTCGTCGTAGTCAATACGGCGCGCAAATCTGGATCGAGAGAGCGCAATGCCTTCGCCAGCTTCAGCGCGATATTTACTTCGCCCACGCTTACTGCGTGTAGCCAGGTCGATCCTTTCCCGCGACTGACGGCCAACCGCTCCTGCACTTCATGATCGTAAATTCCAAAACGTTGACCGAATTTTTCGCGGTAACCGCCGCGCCGGGCCATTTTCATCAAATAGCCCGGCAAAAAAAACCAGAGCCCAATCGGCCAAAACAGATTGTAGAGAAAGCGAATCATTAACGAATTTGGGCTTTCGGACCGCGGATTGCGGATAGAAACAAGACTTCGGTCGCCCCGTACTTTCGTGCCCGAACTACATCCCAAAGATTTATCGCCGGAATAAGCTCACTCGGTCGCTTTTCCAAAACGAAGACGCCATCGGAATCGAGCAGTTGTGGCAGCACTTCGTTCGAGAGGAGTTTTTCGGTGTAACGCTCGCCAGGTTTTGTTTGTTCATAAGGCGGATCCGCAAAGATGATCTGGAAGTTTTCCATTCCGGCAGAGCGCCGGAGAAAATCAAAAACATTCTCCTGACGAATGCGACCTGTCAGGTTCACTTTCGCGAGGTTTTTTTTAATTGCGGCGATCGATTGTCGATCTTCCTCCACAAAGAGAACAGACGCCGCGCCGCGGCTGAGCGCCTCGATCCCGAGCGCGCCGCTTCCGGCGAAGAGATCGAGGACCCGCGCGCCGATGACCGTGTCGCCGAGACTGGAAAAGATCGCGGCTTTGACGCGGTCCATCGTCGGTCGAACGCCACGCTTCGGGGCTGCCAGGCGAAGGCCGCCGGCACTGCCGGCGATTACTCTCATGGCGACGAGGCTGGTGTTGCGATGGGCGGCGGTGCCGTTTCTTCCGCGGCACCGGAAGGCGATGGCGCGGCGGGCATAGCGTCTTCGGTCCGTTTCTTTTTCTTCTTTGGTCGGTCTGATTTTCCGCCGCCAAACAGGCTATTGATCACACTGCTGAGATCATGGCCGACTAGTCTGTCCATCAAATCTGTGCTTGGTCGATCAATGGTGCCGGCAATTTTAAAATCGAGTGCAAAATAGCCCGGCTCCTTGCTTGGTTGAAAACTGCGACGAATCGCTTTGAAAAGCTGGCCATGAATCTTGTCGTTGATCGTGAGCTGAGAATCAAGTTTCAAGGCCCCATCAAACGTGGCTGTACCCGATGCCGAGAGGCGAATGTTCGGCGAGCGCAGTACCAGTTCGTCGATCGTGATTAATCCCGGGCTGACATGGTATTTGGCTTCAGCTTGCTCGAGATGAAGCTCTCTTAGTTCTTCGATCTGAAGGAGCTGCCCAAGCAAAACAAGCACGCTGTATTGCTGCACTTGCCCATTTCGTAGAAAGATCTCCCCCTTCCCAGTGAGCGCGTCAGGATCGGCAGTTTTACCGGAGGCTTCAAAGCTGCCCTCCAACGTGCCCTGGACCATTCCCTTTGGACCGCCCCCGTCCGTCACAATCTGGTCGGCCACGACGTTGCGAAACGTCACG
The DNA here is from genome assembly GCA_003218615.1 of Verrucomicrobiota bacterium. Lineage (GTDB taxonomy): Bacteria > Verrucomicrobiota > Verrucomicrobiia > Chthoniobacterales > UBA10450 > Udaeobacter. The sequence continues at coordinate 9,484 of QHOD01000006.1, read as the reverse complement.
CTCGTAGTGAAGGGAGAATCCTCTGCTTCCGGTTGCATGGCGAAATAGCCCTTGACCTCACCGCTCCCCGCGCGCGCGGATATTTTCGCAAGCTCCAGCACATCAGGTTCGTAACGGAGCGCGGATTGTAATTGCTCGAGAAAAAAGCGGTCCCGCAACGAAATCTTTGCAACTCTGGCGTCGCCGCGAAGCGCCAGAGCACTACGAATGCTGGTACGAAAATTCACGCCCCTAAAACTCGCCAGCATTCCACCGGCATGATCGAGAAACGTAAAATTCCCGTTATTGATGTCCACCCGTTGAACCTCCGGAGCCACCACCGCCGAGAGCTTTCGGGGTCGCTTCGGGGTCGCTAAAAGTGGGGATGGAAGATAAGTGGGCGTGGCGGTAAGGGCAGGAGACCCTGCCGGTTGGACCGGTTCGGAGATATTTGGAACCTGGTCTGTCGAAACGGTTGACATCCCTTCTTCCCGGGAACCTGGTAATCTCCATTTTCCTTTGGCATCCTGCGGCCACACTACGTTTGGATTGACGAGCGCGACCTGTTTGATCACCAGTCTTCGCGAAAAGAGTGAGAGGAAACGAACACGCAGCCGAAACGTCCTTGCTTCAAGGAAATGCCTCGGACTCGCAGGGGAGGTCTGCGCAATTGTTATGGCGCTGAGTTCGAGTCCACCCCACGGCGTCACGCTCATGCGACCAATCTCTAGCGTCGTGCCGAGTCGTTGACTCAATTCTTGCCGAATCTTCGCTTGTGTCCCTTGCGATTGCACATACAAGTTCACGCCGATCAAGACAATCGCGCCGAGTGCAATCACTGCTCCTAAGGCAATCAATGCAATCCGGCGCAATTTTTTCACGCGAAAACGTTACGCAGCCCCAGTTCGAAGAAAAGATGAAAGCCCTCTGTTACTTTTTCGTGTGAACAACACAGTCGTCATTCTCAACCCAGTCGCAGGTAACGAACAGGCAAAGCATTGCCAGGAGCGTGTCGAATCAATCGTCCGCGGCTGCCCGGTACACATTACATCGCATTCCGTTGAGGCAGAGGCGCTGGCCCGGCGCGCTGTCGATGACGGATTTGGAAAAATCGTTGCGGCCGGCGGTGACGGAACGGTCAACGAGGTGGTCAACGGCATCGCGAGAAGCGGCGCTGCATTAGGCCTGCTCCCAATCGGCACAGTGAACGTCTTCGCCATGGAGCTTGGCCTGCCGTCCCACAATCTCGAGCTTTGCTGGGACATCGTTCAAGGCGACAACATCCGTCTTGTCGATCTTCCCAGCGCAAATGGAAGATCATTCGTCCAGCTCGCCGGCGTGGGACTCGACGCGCAGGTCGTCAAGGAAACCAGCCTGGCTTTCAAGCGCAGTCTCGGTCCGCTCAGCTATCTGATCTCCGCAGCGCAGATCGCGGCACGGGAGCCGCCGAAGCTTTCTATTGAATCGGAGAATGCTTCCATTGAGGAGGGATCGTTTGTTCTCATCGGAAATGGGCGTCTTTATGGAGGACCGTTTCCATTTTTCAAGCATGCAATCATCGATGATGGGTTATTCGATGTAGTCGTCTTCAAACGGCTCGGTTACCTAGAAATCATCAAATATTTACAGGACGTCGTGTTCAGCTCCGAAATTCGCGTCCCGGAGATTGAATATTTTCAGACCCGACACTTGCGCATAACCAGCGAGCAGGATGTTCCAGTGGAACTTGACGGCGAACTGGCCGGCAATTGTCCGGTTGACTTCCAAATTCAGGAGAGAGCGCTTCGCGTCTTGACGCCTCTGCAGGCATCGTAGTCCCCGCGCGGTGCGTTAACTGGTCTTTCTGTCAAATTCGCGTGATGTTCCGCGCGATGGATGAAGATAAGCGTTGGATTCGGGAAAAAGCGGCCGCATCGCTGAACCCTCCGCAGGTCGAAACCACTCTTGTCCAGTTCAGCGAAAAGTGGCCGGCAACCGCGCAGTCCCTTGATGATGTAGTGGAGCAATTTCCGTTGGGTGAACCGGCCCTGTTGCATCTTCTCGCAGTCTCGAGCATTTGCGCGACGAGACTGACGCGGAATCCCGAAACGCTTCTGTGGCTTGCCCGCCCTGAGGTGTGTCTCGCGTCTCGCGGCTACGCGGAAATGTTTAGCGAGCTTCACGCTCTGGCTGACGACTCGATCTCAAATCAAAATTTCGCAGCGCTTCGTTTCTGGAAAGGCCGCGAGATGACCCGTGTCGCGCTTCGCGAACTTGCCAACGTCGCGCCGCTTGAGGAAACGACCGGGGAGCTTTCGCAGATCGCGGAAATTTGCATCCGGGGAGTGTTCGAGCATTGGGATGCAGAATTTCGCCGGCGCCATGGTTCTCCCAAGGCCGAGTTCGCTATTCTGGCGCTGGGCAAACTGGGAGGCGGCGAACTGAATCACAGCTCGGATGTCGATCTCCTGTTTCTTTACAGCGACGAAGGCCAACTCACGCCGCATTTGTCGTATCACGAGTTCTTTAACCGGCTCGGGAAAAAAGTCCTCGAAACATTCTCAACACCTCATCCGGAAGGCTCAATGTTTCGTGTCGATCTGCGCCTTCGTCCGGAAGGCTCGACCGGGCCGCTGGCGCGGTCGCTCGAAAGCATGGAGAATTATTATGCGGGCTTTGGCGAGACCTGGGAGCGTCTCGCGCTGATTAAGACGCGCGGAATCGCCGGCAGCCGCGAGCTGGCTTACGAATTCCTGCGGCAACATCAGCCCTTTATTTATCCGAAGAGTACGACGCCCGATTTGCTCGACGAAATCGCTAATATCAAGCGACGCATTGAACGCGACCTGGTCGGGCCCGACAAGCTCGAGCGCGACGTCAAACTTGGCATTGGCGGCATTCGCGAAATCGAATTTATCGTGCAGGCGCTGCAACTCATCCACGGAGCGCACCATCCGTTCCTGCAAGAACCGAGTATGCTCAAAGCCCTGCGAGCACTTCGTCAATTGGATCTTCTTCCACGCGATGAAGTGCTGATACTCGACAAAACATATCGGTTTCTCCGCCGCGTTGAGCATCGTTTGCAGATAGAGGCCGAGCAGCAGATCCACACTGTTCCGCAAGAACCGGAAGTGCTGCAGCAGCTCTCACGCAGCCTTCGCTTTTCGTCCGCTGAAGACTTCACCGCGGCGCTGCGAGAAAGGATGCGCGCTGTTCGCCCAATTTTTAGACGGATCATCTCCGAAATGCCTGCCGAACCGGCCAAAATCGATCTGGAAATTTTCAGCGATCAAAAGCGCGCAGGCAAGGCCCTTGCGAATCTGGCCCAAGGGCCAGCGAGTTTCCACGTCGCGCCGCGCACCCGTCAAACGTTTCGCAAATTGCGTCCGATCTTGCTCGAGTGGCTCACCAAGGCCGCCGATCCGGATGCGACGCTCAATCAATTCGTTCGTTTCGTCGAAGCCTATGGCCTGCGCAGTTTACTCTTCGAGCTTCTCGTCACAAATCCTCGATTGCTCGAGTTGCTGGTCAAGACGTTCGACGCGAGCCGATTTGCCAGCGAGCTCTTGATTCGGCGACCGCAGCTTTTAGAAGACATTACCCGGGACCCGACATTTGATGAACCACGATCGGTAGCGGAAAATTTACGGCGGCTCGATTCATTAGGCGCGGATGCAAGCAATCTCGACCCGATACGCGCCTACCGATACAGACAATTGTTGCGCATTGTTTTGCGCGACGCGCTCGGCCTGGCCAAACCTGAAGCGATTTTTACTGAGCTTTCCGATCTGGCCGAAGCCTGCATGCTCTTTGTCGGCAAGCTCCTTGGAGGTGAACGATTGACCATCGTCGCTCTCGGCAAATTTGGCGGACGCCATATCAGCTATGGCGCGGACCTGGATGTTTTATTCGTCGGCGACGACATTCGTTCCGCGCAAAATCTTGTCGTCACGATGGCGCAGCCCACCGCCGAAGGAAATATTTGGCTGCTTGACGCAAGGCTGCGCCCCGAAGGAGAAAAGGGCCCGCTCGTTTGCTCCGTTGAAACTTATCAATCCTATTACGCAAACCGGGCCCAACATTGGGAGCTACAGGCGCTGACCCGGGGCCGCGCTGTGACAGGGCCGTTGCAAGGTGAATTTATCGAAATAGCAAAACGCGCCTGGCGTCACGCCGGCCAAGATGTCGATCTTCCCATAAAGATCGACAATATGCTCGAGCGCATTCGACGCGAGCGCGGGAGTGGATCGGATTTTCTCGATTTCAAAACCGGAACCGGCGGGATTATCGAAGGAGAATTTCTGGTTCAGGCCTTGCAAATGCGCGAAAATATCTGGGAACCTAATTGGGAACGCGCACTCGATCAGTTGGGCACGCGCCGACATCTGAACGATTCCGATGTTGGCGAGCTTAAGCTGGCCTACACGTTTCTGCGCCGCTGCGAATCTGTGCTGCGGCGTTACGACAACAGAAGCGTCTCAGCACTTTCCAGCGATCCGGGCGAACAACGAAAGCTGGCGATTCGTCTTGGCTATCATGACCTCGAAGCTTTTCGCCAAAAATACGCTAATGCCCGTGAAACGATCCACGCGCTCTACAACCGTCACGTTAAGTTGTAGAAGCGAGCGGTATCCTGCCGCTTGGCGGCCTTAACCCGGAATTCCCTTGAGCATTTCAGCGTTGGTCGGGAATTTTTTAACGAACATCAAGAGACGCTGAATCGCTTCCTCCGGTTTGTGACCGGCAAGGCCGCGGCGGATGAGGTTGATTTTCTCCAGCTCCCACGGTTGTAGCAGCAATTCTTCGCGCCGCGTCCCCGACAGAAAAATATCGATGGCCGGATAAATCCGCTGATCGCTAATCTTACGATCCAGGACCATTTCCATGTTTCCGGTGCCTTTGAACTCCTGGAAGATCAGCTCGTCCATGCGGCTGCCGGTTTCGATCAGCGCGGTCGCTACAATGGTGAGAGAGCCGGCTTCCTCGGTATTACGCGCGGCTGCGAAAATTTTGCGCGGTATTTCCATCGCTCGGGCATCGATACCGCCACTCATGGTGCGACCTCCGCCAGCCATCGCATTATTGAAGGCGCGGGCCGTGCGCGTGATCGAATCAAGCAAGATGAATACATGCTTTCCGGCTTCGACGAGACGTTTTGCGCGCTCGATGGCCAGTTGGGCGATGCGGGTGTGACTCTTGATGTCGCTGTCGTTCGAGCTCGCCATCAATTCGGCCGTCGGATGCGAACGCCGGAAATCGGTGACCTCTTCCGGGCGTTCATCGACAAGCAGAATGATCACGTGCATATCCTTGTGATTTTTCGTGACTGCCTCGGCGATGTGATGCAGCAGCGTCGTCTTGCCGGTGCGCGGCGGGGCGACAATCAAACCGCGCTGACCCATGCCCAGCGGCGTCATCAGATCCATGATGCGCGTCGTGTAACGGTCCGGGTCCGTCTCAAGCTTAATTCGCTTGTTCGGGTTGATCGTCGTCAATTCCTCGAACGGACGGAGGCCTTGATATTTTGTCGGCTCCTCCCCGTTGATCGTAAGCAACTTGACCAATTGCGGGCCGCGGCTGCCGCGCCGTGTTTCGCCGTAAATCCACATGCCGTCTCGCAAAGCAAACCGGCGAACGATTTCGGGCGTGACGAAAATGTCTTGCGGCGTCTGCACGAAATTGCGCTTTGGATCGCGCAAGAATCCGAAACCTTTGCCTGAAATCTCGATGATGCCTTCGCCGAATTCCGGCTCAACCTGAACTTGTTCACCGTTTTCGACTGCGCCCTCGGCGCCCTCTCGAGCTTCTTGATCCAACGTCTCAACGCTCGCAGTTCCGCCTAGCGCGGGCGAAGAATTTGGCGACGCGTTTGAATTATCGCCTCCAAAGCGATCGCCCCGATCACGGTAGCGCCGCCGCGGGAAGCGGCGACGAGGGCGATGCTGGCGTTGCTCCTGCGAAGCGGATTCAGTTTCCAGCGGGGCAGGCTGGTTCTCGTTTTGTTCGTTCATAATTAAATGGAGTTCCTCGCTGCGGCTGGGCAGCGCCTTAACAAGTTTTCTGCAAGCAATACTTTTCAGGCTGGCAACGTGGCCAGCAATTCGTCTGGGATTTCTAGATTTGAGTGGACGTTTTGCACGTCGTCGTCGTCTTCGAGCGCGTCACACAAGCGGAGCACCTGACGCGCCACGGTCTCGTCGGCAACCGGAACAGTTGTATCGGGAATGAATGTAAACTTTTGCCCATCGGTAGTCACGCCCGCATTTCTGAGCGCCTCAGCTACCGCGTATAGCTGATCGTGGGAAGTGGTAATAAGATACTGATCCTCATCGGTTGTCAACTCCTCCGCCCCAGCTTCGAGGGCGAGTTCCAGGAGCCGGTCCTCGTCAATGCTCGACCGCGCAACGGTGATCTGGCCTTTCCGGTGAAACATATATGAGACACTGCCGCTGGAAGCGAGGTTGCCGTTGTGCTTGGTAAAGATGCTCCGAATCTCCGCTCCGGTCCGGTTCTTGTTGTCGGTGGCGGCTTCCACAATGATGGCCACGCCGCCCGGGGCATAGCCTTCATATACAATCTCATCAAACTGCTGCCCGTCTTTGCCTTCGCCGGTACCGCGTTTGATTGCGCGCTCCACGTTATCATTCGGCATGCTTTGCGCGCGCGCTGCCTGGATCGCGCTCCGCAGACGCGGATTGCCATTGGGATCGCCACCACCGGTTTTAGCGGCGATGGTGATTTCCTTTGATAATTTGCTGAAGATTTTGCCGCGTTTCGCGTCGATTGCGCCTTTGAAACGCTTGACCTTCGACCATTTGCTATGTCCCGCCATAGGTGCGGAGTTGTATTTCTGCAGTTTTGGAAACAGCGCCTCGCGAGAGAATGGCTGGCGAGGTAGCGGACTAACTACCGGAGATTTAACTCCGGCCGGGTCGTTTTGTCAATCACCCTGCAGCGGTTGCGCCGAGCTTGGCGAGCGGCCGAGGTCAATATCCATATTCACGCGGACCGTCTGGTTTGAAATAACCGTGAATCGTTGTGGTTTCGCGCGCACGCGCCCGCGGGTGCGCCCTTGCACATCCAGAATATAATCCCCCGGCGGCAACTCAACGCGATAATTTCCATTGTTGTCCGCTGTCACTCGCGCAATTTCTTTTTGTCCGTCCTGACTCAAGATGAGCACTGGATAGTCAGCATAGTTTTCCTCCGTGGCCGACGGCGTATTTTTATCGGTTGGCTCGACCGGCTTGGAGGAAACGATGCTTAGATGTCCTTCTAGCACCCCTGCCGGCTCAGCATTAAGCGATGCGGCGCAGCCCGCCAGAATCAAAAAGGCCCAGCCGGCAATCAGATGTTCGAGAGAACGATACATTCTCGCTTAACAATACACCATCTCACCGAAAAAAAACGGGCGGGATAGATTTTCACCTATCCCGCCCGGTGCAAACAAACCTTTTACGGTAGTTTCAGCTTCCAAGCGCCTCGTCCGTGAGTAGAGGCGTAGAGCAGTCGAGCACTGGGCACGATGTTGAGGCCTGTAACCTCGACCATGGGAAGAGCAGTGCCGGCAACCTCCCAGTCAGGCGAGCCGTTCGGCAACCTTAGGACGCCCCAGTCATTCGAGACATAGAGATCGCCATTCGAATCGGCGGCAATACCTGTTGCCGGGAAGTCTGGGAACATCGTCCCTCCCGACCCGTCGAGGTTCGTCCATGTCGCCGTCGGACCTATCGGATTGAAGGTGACTTCGAATACGTGTCCCGGTGTTGCCGGATCCAGCGTACTATAGCTCGAATAGGAGAGCCAGGCGTGATTCGGGTTGGCTGGATCGACATAGATACCGCTAATGAACCGGCCTGGACTGTTCGAGGCGAGCGTGTCGATCCGTGTGTAAGTGACAAGGGTCGGCGTGGCATTATCGGCGTTCTTCGAGACAAACACGCGTCCGGGTGTCGTCGCCACCCACAGCGTCCCCGGGTCGCCCGGTGCCCTTGCGATGGCGCCAACATTACCGCCGGAGCGGCTGGTGCCGCGATAGTCGCCGGCCGACGATACGGTGAGGTTTGTCGCGCCGTTCAGCCCGATTTGGACGAAGTCACCACAGAGCGGATTCGCGCCCGAGGTCGTAAACTCAGGGCAGGTCGCTTCGAGGAACACCTGGCTACCGGCCCAATCTTGAGTCCGCCAGACGCTCACTGCACCTGCGAAGATCGTCCCTCCTACGGCAGGATCGGCAATGATCGGGTTATAGAAGAGCGCGCTTTCTCCGCTGGCCACGATCTTTCCGCTCGCGATGACCCACTTCGTCGGGTCGCCATTCTGGAAGTTCACATCGTGAAAAGCCGACGTGAATGTGTTCACCCGCTGCGCGGAGTCGGCGAAGTTAAAGCCCGACAGACCGCCGTCACCATAGATAATCTGCGGCCAGATCTTACCGTTAGGCACTTGATAGGTCTCAAACGTTCCGTTGTCCTGCGTCCCACCTTGCAAATGCAGAGAGTTATCTGCCGCAACCGATAGACTCTGGAACTGCAACGTCGAGAGGCCCGGGTTAATGCCGATCAGGGTGGTCGGCACCTTTTTGAGCAATTGCTGACACGTCAGGAGGTCATTGCCGGCCTGCGCTCGCGGCACAACGCACTGGGACGAGATGTCCGTGAATCCCAGTTCTGATCGGATGAGGCCGCCGTCTGAGCCAAAAACCACGCGGTTCTGGCCCGGGATCTTCACAATGGCGTGACTGTCCGGGTGCATGCCGTTCGGAAAGATCGGATTCGGCTGGCAACAGGAACCGCCCGGCGGAGGCCCGTTGTTCTGCGCATCCCAAGTCTGATCGTAAAAGGTCAAGCCGGCGTCCTCTGAACGTATGAACGCGCGTCCGTTATTCCTGAAGCCATAATTACTATAATCGAACGAACCGCCCAAGAACACGAGGTCAGGTTGTCCCGGAGGCGTAAAAACCACATTGTCGTACCAGCATTGGCCGGTGCAGTAGCCCAGCGTTTGCTTCTTTATTGGGGACGCCTCTTGCACTGCTGTTAGGTCGGTGAACACCGGCGAAGCGATCACAACATCATCGCTGCGATACAGCCGCGCCGAATTCGTTCCGTCATTTCCAACGCCCACGTACATCCGGGTGAAAGGGACATCTAAAATTACGATCGGTGTGACAGCGAACGAAGCCCGATCCTGGGCATTCGCGGAATTGAGTGCTGTCTTGATCTGCGTCCAGCTTACGCCATCGTCGGGGGAGCGATAAACGCCGCCTCCGGTGTTACGCGGGACGCCAGCGGTCCTCGGGAACGGAGCGGCATAAAGCGTGGTGTTCCCCGGGTAACCAGGGTCGAACTCGGCGTGATGAACACCGCGCGTAGAACCAAAGCTCGACTGGATCACGCCGGCATCGCCAGCGAGCCCTGGATTGAGACAGATCGCCTCAGAGTTAAGCAGAGTGAAGTTTGCGCCGCTATCGGTGGACTTCCATATCCCAAATGGTGGAAGACCGGGAGCCAGGCTAACGGCGGTG
>QHOD01000158.1 GCA_003218615.1 Verrucomicrobiota bacterium | reverse complement strand
GGCCTCCAACGCATTAGCACTCGTCAAAGCGATTCCGGGCGCCTGGCTCGCCCCATTTAGGGGTGGCGGCCACGCTTTCATGGCCCAGTATCCGCGGCCGCTGGCGGACCTCATCAACACATTTCTCGCCTTGTGATGAAATTGCAGCCTTAATCTGGCTCCAGCACGACAGAGACGCTTAACGCGTCCACGCTTTCCAGCGTTTGCGGATTGGCTTGGCGTAATCGTCGAAGTCGATTTTTTTCAATCGTTTTACCCCATCTTTCATCGCTTCGGCCGAGCTTTCATATTTTTCCCTGGCTGATTTGACCAGCGGCCAGAGAAAAGGCAGTGAGAGAAGACTCCAGTTCAGGTTTCCGAGCGGAGATTTCACTTCGATTTCTGCCTTTTGCTCGCTGCTCGAGGCGTAGCGGATCGCCAGCCCAATCGCGATTCCAATCCCCAGTGCGCCGAGAATGGTCGGCACGGGGTTTTCGCGCACGAAATATTCCGTGCGCTCGCGTGCGCGGCCCGCTTTCTCCTTTGTCTCGTCCCACGTATGGCTCATGGCCGTGGAAATTTTTCTTGATGCTCGACGAAACTGCTCACGCCCACCTGAGCCAATCTCTCCTTCGCCCGACTGGAGCGGCGTCGGCAGCGGTTCGTCCCTCGTAAGATCGTTTTCGTTCGGATTAATCATACTATGGAATCGCAAATGCCGGCTTGAATGCGTCCATGGAATCTTTTTACGTCGGTGCCTGGCACAAGCACCGCTACAGAATTTGCTGATAAGCAGCGAAGATTTCGTCGTTCGTGACGACAAAAATCGTCTTGTCGATTTTGTTGTTTTTCGAGAGAAACTTTCGCGTTGCCATAACGGCGATCTGCGCTGCTTCCGAAATCGGATAACGATATGCGCCGCAACTGATGGCCGGAAACGCAATCGTCTTGATCCCATTCTCGACCGCGAGCCGCAGCGAGTTGCGGTAGCAGCTTGCCAGAACCTCCGCTTCGCCACGGTCCCCGCCGCTCCAAACTGGGCCGACCGTGTGGATGACAAAGCGCGCCGGCAATTTGTATCCGCGAGTGATCTTCGCTTCGCCCGCCTCGCAACCACCAAGCGTCCGGCACTCTGCGAGCAGTGCTGGTCCGGCAGCGCGATGAATCGCGCCATCGACTCCGCCGCCGCCGAGAAGCGTCGTGTTCGCGGCGTTCACGATTGCATCGACATCCAACTTGGTGATGTCGCCCCGGACAATATCGATCCTGGTTTTGGAATTTTTCATCTTACGGCGCGAGCCGTTCGATAAGCCAATGGCCGTCCGGCTGTCGCGTGTAACGAAACCGATCATGCAACCGATTCGGGCGTCCCTGCCAGAATTCCATTGTGTCCGGCCTGACTCGATACCCGCCCCAATGCGGTGGCAACGGGATGGGATTGTCGCCGAAGCGTTCCGTCACCTCCGCCATGCGCGCGTCCAATACACGCCGAGCATCGAGCACCTCGCTCTGGCGCGAGGCCCACGCCCCGAGCTGACTTCCGATCGGACGGGAATGAAAATAAATTTGCGATTCTTCGCGCGAAGTTCTTTCCACTTTCCCGCTGATGCGAATTTGCCGGTCCAGTTCGATCCAATAGAAAGCCATCGCCGCATAAGGATTGGCATCGAGTTGCTTTCCCTTGCCGCTTTCGTAGTTGCTAAAAAAGACAAACCCGTCCTGATCGAAACCTTTTAACAAAAGGATCCGCACCGATGGTTTGGCGTCAGGGCCGGCCGTGGCGAGGCTCATCGCGTTGACATCGCGGATACCCGCTTCAATCGCGGCGGTGAACCAGTTTGAAAATTGCTTGATCGGATCGGGATCGAGATCGCTCCGGCGCAGGCCCTGCCCGATGTGCTCGTAGCGCGAAGCGGTCGGATCTCGTGGCGTTTCCATTCTAGCCCAGACGGTTCACCCGCCTCCGCTGAGCTCCGGCGCGGCAGGCAGAACCGTGGCTACGGGTGAAACGACGCTTCCGTGAGCCGGTACCGCCATTTGACGCAGTTTCTCGATTACTTTCGGTATAAGTTCAATGGCGCGATCGACCTGCGCGTCGGTATTGAAGCGACCGAAAGAGAAGCGCAGACTGCGGCGGGCTCGATCTCCGCTCGAATCCATCGCGCGGAGCACGTGCGAAGCTTCCTGCGAACCCGACCGGCAGGCTGATCCCGCCGAGCAACAAATATGATGTCGATCTAGTAAGAGAAGCGCCGCTGGAGACTCGATTCCTTCAAATGAACAACTCGACGTGTTCGGGATACGGGCCGCGCCGGCGCCGTTCACTGATGCTCCGCTCACCCTTTCGAGGATCGCTCTTTCGAAGCGGTCGCGCATTGAACGAACCTGCGTTTTGTCGGCTGACAGATATTCGGCGGCCAGCTCAGCTGCTTTTCCCAGAGCGACAATCGACGCGACGTTTTCTGTTCCGCCCCGGCGCCCATTTTCCTGGCCGCCTCCGGCGATCAAAGGGTGAAAGCGCGTTCGCCGATTTACGTAAAGCGCGCCGACGCCTTTTGGGCCATGAAATTTGTGCGCGGACAAAGAAAGGAAATTGATTGCGGTATCGCGGAGACGGATCGGGATTTTCCCCGTCGCTTGCACGGCGTCGGTGTGAAAGAGCACGCGTTTCTCGCGGCATATCGCGGCAATCTTTTCGACCGGAAACAAAACCCCTGTTTCGTTGTTAGCCCACATCATCGAAACGAGTGCCGTTTCCGGGCGAATCGCCGCCTCCAGCTCGGCAAGATCGACATTTCCATCCCCATCCACACCAACAAACGTGACCTCGCAGCCACGTTTCGTGAGATCCTGGCACGGCTGCAATACGGCACTGTGTTCGACAGCGCTCGTGACCACATGCTTCCCACGTGGATCACATTGCAGAGCCGAGTTGATTACCGCATTGTTCGATTCCGTGCCACCGCTCGTGAACACAATTTCCGAAGGCTCACACCCGAGCAGCGCTGCGAGCCGTTCGCGGGCCAAATCGACAGCCTTTCGCGCTTTCGCGGCAAACGCATAACCGCTCGAAGGATTGCCGTAATGCTCCCTCAAAAACGGCACCATCTCCTCGATCACGCCCGGGTCGAGCTGCGTCGTCGCATTGTTATCGAGGTAAATCAACTCGTCTGTCGCAGTCATCGTTGTGAAAGTGAAAGTTTGGGAACGGAATCGCCCAGGGTAAAATCGCTGGAGATTGCAAAATAGGCGAGCGTAAAAATGTAATTCTGTCTAAATTGCGCCAATGATTTGGAAATTGGCGAACCCCCAGTTGCGCGATCTTGCGGTTTACGAACCGGGGAAACCGATCGAGGAAACTGCGCGCGCATTGGATGTTCACCCCGACGCAATCGTCAAGCTTGCTTCGAATGAGAGTCCACTGGGGCCATCGCCTAAAGCAATCGAGGCGATGCATGCCGGATTGGAAAACGCGCACCTTTATCCCGATGGCGGGAGTTTTTATCTGCGCCAGGCGCTTGCCACCAGGCTCGGTTTCGCCCCGGAAAACATCATTCTCGGCAACGGATCGAACGAAGTGATCGAATTTCTCGGACATGCCTTCCTCCATCGCGGTGACGACGTGATCACACCCGAATATGCCTTTATCGCGTATAAATTGATCGCGACCCTTTTCGGGGCCTGCACGATTGAAGCGCGCAGCCGGGATTACCAGCAGGACCTCGAGGCAGTGCTTAACGCGATCACGCCAAAAACGCGCCTGATTTTCATCGCGAATCCCAATAATCCCACCGGCGCTTTGATTTCGCAGGACAAGATCGACAAGTTTATGTCGCGCCTGCCGGAAAGTATCGTTGTCGTTTTCGATGAAGCGTATTTTGAGTTCCTCGATAATGCTCCCGACACGCTCCAATACGTTCGTGAAGGCCGGAACATCGTCGTTCTGCGCACCTTCTCGAAAATCCACGGACTCGCCGGTCTGCGCATCGGTTACGGCGTTGCGCGCTCCGATTTAATCGCCGTGCTCGAGAAAACGAGGCAGCCTTTCAACGTGAGTTCTCTCGCCCATGCCGGTGCGCTGGCCGCGCTCGAAGACGAGGCGCACCAGCACGAAACCAAGCGCGTTGTCGATGAAGGCCGCCCTTATTTGCAGGAACAATTCGCGGCGATGAAGCTGCGTTTTGTGCCGGGCGCGGCAAATTTCATAATGGTGCACGTCAACGACGGGTCTGCTGTCTTTCAGAAATTGCTCGCCAGGAAAATTATCGTTCGCCCGTTGAAAGGCTACCACTTGCCGGAATGGGTGCGCATTTCCGTGGGAACAATGGAACAAAACAAGCAATGCGTCGCCGCGCTGAAAGAGATTTTTCCAAAACATCGACAAGTCTGACCGCGGAAAAGGAGCCGTTTATCCCGGGGGACACTATCGCCGCGATTTCAACGCCGGCCGGAGAAGGCGCGATCGCACTTGTTCGCGTCTCCGGCGCCAATTCAATCGACGTGGCGGACAAAATTTTTCGCGGCAAAGAAAAGCCGTCGCAATTTGCATCGCATGTCCAGCATTTCGGTGAAATTTTCGATGGGGCAGACAGATTGATCGATCAAGGGATGCTCTCCGTCCATCGCGCGCCGGCCAGTTACACCGGCGAGGACTTGGTCGAGATCAGTTGCCACGGCGGAACGCTGGTCAGCGCGCATGTGCTGGAAGCTTGTCTCCGCACAGGTGCACGCGCAGCGCGCCCGGGCGAATTCACCGAGCGCGCTTTTCTCAACGGCAAAATGGACCTGACCCAAGCCGAGGCCGTGATCGATCTGATCCGCGCCAAGACCGATCTGGCGCTCCGTTCCGCCACCGAGCAGCTCGAAGGCAGACTCGGGGCGAGGATCAGGAAAATCCGCGATGATTTGGTTTCGATGATCGCACACGTCAACGCGTCGATCGATTTTCCTGAAGAAGGCATCGCGCCGGACGAAGGCGAAAAGTTTCTGGCGCGCCTCGATTCGGTTTGCGAGGAAATCGCCGACCTGCTCGCCACGGCCGACCAGGGCCGCATTCTGCGCGAAGGCGTCCGGGTGGTGATTTACGGCGCGACCAACGCCGGTAAATCGAGCTTGCTGAATCGCCTTCTGGGCTACGAACGCGTGATCGTCAGCGAAACGCACGGCACCACGCGGGATACGATCGAAGAAATGGTCAACCTTCGCGGTGTGCCGATCCGCCTGCTTGATACTGCCGGCCTTCGGCCATCGACCAGCGCAATTGAGCGGGAAGGGATCGCGCGCACTGAAAAATCATTGGAAACGGCAGACCTGCGCCTTCACATTGCGGATCGCAACGCGCCAAGACCGTCGCATTTCGAAGAACGCGCCAGCAATGGAAGCGAAATTGTGCTCTTGAATAAAAGCGATCTGCCCGAGCACGTGGATTGGAAGAATTTCGAGGCGCTCCGTATCTCGTGCACGACAGGTGAAGGTCTGCCGCAGCTCGAAAACGAAATTCTGACGCGCATGACCAAACAAAATCTGAGACCGGAAAGCACAATTGCGATCAACACCCGTCATCGCGATTGCTTGCGCCGCGCGCTGGAATCGTGCAATCACGCCCGAACCGCGATGCGCGACGGGCTCACCGCCGAATATCTCGCGGTGGATTTGGACGAAGCATTGCGCGCGGTCGGTGAGGTGATTGGCGCAATCGGCGTCGAACAAATTCTCGATTCGGTCTTCGGACAATTTTGTATCGGCAAATGAAAAATGGCTACGAGCGATTCGTTCGGCCCCTGCTCTTTTCGCTCGATGCCGAGACGGCGCATCATCTGGCAATTGGATTTCTGCGCGGCGCATCACATGTCGATCTAGCACTGCGCGTGCTGAGCGCTTTTCAGCCGGCACCCAAGCCGAAAACGGTCTTCGGCGTAAACTTTCCAAACCCGATCGGACTCGCGGCTGGATTGGACAAGAATGGCGTCGCCTTGGTCGCATTGGCAGCGCTGGGCTTCGGTTTCGTCGAGATCGGCACGGTCACCGCCAAAGCACAACCCGGAAATCCGAAGCCGCGCATCTTTCGTTTACCCGAGCAACAGGCGCTGATCAATCATCTCGGTTTCAACAACGACGGCGCCGATATCGTCGCAGAACGGCTGGGCAAGCTGCGCGCGGCCGGAAGATGGCCGGCGGTTCCGGTTGGAATCAATATTGGCAAGTCAAAGATCACACCGCGCGAGCAGGCAACAGCTGATTATCTCTACTCGTTCCAATTGCTTCGTGAATTTGCTGATTACATCGC
>QHOD01000351.1 GCA_003218615.1 Verrucomicrobiota bacterium | reverse complement strand
GATCGGACGTGTCGAGTTGGCGCGTTACCGCGCCTCGGAGGCGCTCCTGCCCAATCCGAAATTAGCCGATCCCGATCCCGCACGGAGCACGCACATTCCGCCCGATCAAGCATCGTTTCTAAAGGCGTACGAGAGCCGCGAGGCGGAAATGATCAACTTTCTGAAGGAGCACAACCTCGTAACGCTGCCAGATTATCTCGGCGCGTTTCAGATTCGCCAGTTGCCGGACGCGTTCAAGCCAACCAGCCCCGGTGGCTTCATGAATCCGCCTGGCGTTTACGACAAGGACCCGACCGGTTTTTATTTCATCCCGACTTACAATCCGCAATCGAAGAATTTTTATATTCGCGCCGCGATTGAAGATCCGAGGCCGATCCTCGGTCACGAAGGAATTCCCGGACATTTTCTTCAGCTCTCGGACGGGACTTTATCCGAACAACTCTCCCGCGCAGGGACAAATCCTGCGATTATCGCGCTATCGGGCGGCGCGGATCGGGGTCGATGTAAATCTGCACACTGGCCGGTGGAGCTTCGAGCAAGCGGTGAAATATTTCATGGACGCCGGCGGACTC
The DNA here is from genome assembly GCA_003218615.1 of Verrucomicrobiota bacterium. Taxonomy (GTDB): domain Bacteria; phylum Verrucomicrobiota; class Verrucomicrobiia; order Chthoniobacterales; family UBA10450; genus Udaeobacter. The sequence continues at coordinate 1,051 of QHOD01000351.1, read as the reverse complement.
GATCGTGAAGCAGCCGAAGGCGAGGCGGCCGGCGCGGCATCGGAGCCGACGCAAAAGATCAGTTACATCATCGGCAAATGGCAGATCATGAATTTGCTCGGCCGCTACAAAGATCGACAAGGCGAAAATTTCCGGCTTGGAGCGTTCCACGATGATCTGATTAAGAATGGCAGCCTGCCAGTTTCAATTATCGAATGGATTTTGCTCGAGGATCCGACTGCGCTCCAAAAAGCGACGAATCAGTAGTGAGCCGCTCTAGGACTCACTGCTCGGGCGGCGCAATCTTACCTAAATTCTTGAAACATTATCTTGTCTATTTTCCTGCAATCCTGCACACCCTCGCCAAAGACAAAATCCGAAAACATTATGGATAAAGAAATCACTCGAAGAAATTTCATTAAAACAGCCGCTGCGACGACGGGCGCAGGCGCGCTGGGGTTCCCACTTGCGGCTTTCACGCACACGCAGTCGGCCGAAGCAGCTGGGTCCGCGGTCGCAATGCGCCCCGGCAGGACAACCGGGCTCGCGACCAACGGCTACCTGTCCTCGATCCTGCCGCTCGGCGATCAGGTCCAGCTGCGCAGGATCAACGTCCGCCTCACCCAGCTGGCGATCGATCAGTGCGCGGCTGGGGGCGGCGCGGCCAATCAGATCGACTTCGGAACGAATATCTGTGTAGCGCTGGCGGACTTTGCCCTCCACGACGTGTTCCCCGACGATCTGCTCCGTCTGAGCCGCGACTTCGATGTCGTCTTTCCGTGGTCGCTCCTGTACGGCAACGCGCGGACGCCGTTCAATGCCCGGCTGACGCGCCTGCCCCTCGTCATCGCCTTTCCCCGCACTGTCTCAGATGTCGTGTTCTGGGTGAACTTCGTCCGCGATCACGATTTCAGCGTGAGCATCCGATCGGGGAACAATTCGTACGAAGGGTTGTCCAGCACCAACGAGGTGGTGATCGACTTGACCTTCCTTGCGATCCAGAAACAGGGCGCGCACGAGACGCAATTCCTCATCGACCCGCATGCAGGACTCGCGCACGTCTCGCCTGGCG
>QHOD01000157.1 GCA_003218615.1 Verrucomicrobiota bacterium | reverse complement strand
ACTCGATGCACTTTCGAAATTCCTGAACGCGATCGATATCCTGTTGCTGCATTCGCCAGGTTCCATCTGGCGCATCCGGTGGTCGCGGCTTGAATTTCCTGATCTTTTTCTTTACCCGGAAATTCCACGATACGTCCGTGATCAAATCTTTGATCACCGGAAAAGCCTTCATCGGTTGGACGGTGACTGGTTTATCGATCGGCAAATCGCTCAACCGCGTCATGCACATCAATTTGGGCATTCCGTTAATTTCCGCCGAACAGGAGCCGCACTTGCCCGCTTTACAATTCCATCGGCAGGCGAGGTCGTTGGCCTGCGTCGCCTGAATGTGATTGACCGCATCGAGCACGACCATCCCCTCGGAAACGCCGGTCGCGTAATCACGGAATTCGCCTCCCCGCGCATCGCCGCGCCAGATTTTAAAGGTCGCTTGTTTCTGCGCGCTCATTTGTTTTCCTCAATCACTTGCTTCAAATAATCTGGCATTTCCGGGAGCGGTTCCAGTCGAACCTCCATCGAGCCATCCTCCGCCTTTCGAATGACCGTATTCACTTTGGAGAAGCGTTCGTCTTTTTCCGGATAATCTTCGCGGAATTGGGCGCCGCGACTTTCTTTGCGCTCCAGCGCCGCGCCCGCAATCGCTTCAGAAACCGTCAGGAGATTCTTCAAATCGAGCGCGGTGTGCCAGCCGGGATTGAAATCCCGATTACCGGTGACACCAACCCGGGCGGCGCGTTCCCAAAATGCCTTCAGATGATCGAGCGCCGATCGCATCTCGCCTTCGTCACGCACAATACCAACATTATGCTGCATCACTTCCTGCAAATCGCGCTGCACCGAGTACGGATTTTCCCCGGCGCTGTTCTCGAACGGCTTTAACGCTTCCCGCGCGTGCGTGTCGATCTTATCGTTGTCGATCCGGCCAAGTGAATTCTCCTTTGCGAATTTTGCCGCGAATTCGCCGGCGCGTTTTCCGAATACGATAAGATCGGATAGCGAATTGCCGCCGAGCCGGTTTGCGCCATTGATTCCGGCCGCGCATTCACCGGCCGCAAATAATCCCGGCACGTCCGACATTTGCGTATCGGCATTCACATGCACGCCGCCCATGATGTAGTGCGTGGTCGGACCGACCTCCATCGGCTCCTTCGTAATGTCGACATCGCCGAGCGCTTTGAATTGATGATGCATACTCGGCAACTTGCGTTTGATATGTTCCTCCGCGTTCGACATTCTTTTCTTGATCCAGGAAATATCGAGATAGACACCGCCATGCGGAGTCCCCCGCCCTTCTTTGATCTCGCGCACGATGCAGCGCGCGACGTGATCGCGCGTCAACAACTCCGGCGGCCGGCGCGCGTTCTTGTCGCCCTGAGTGTAACGCCAGCCCTCCTCTTCATTATCAGCCGTCTGCGCTTTGTAGTTCTCTGGGATGAAATCGAACATGAAACGTTTCCCATCGGCGTTTGTGAGGATACCGCCTTCGCCGCGCACACCTTCGGTCACGAGCATTCCGGCGACGCTCGGAGGCCAAACCATGCCCGTGGGGTGAAACTGCACGTATTCCATATCGATCAACGTCGCCCCGGCGTGATAGGCAAGTGAGTGTCCATCACCGGTGCAATCCCAACTGTTGCTCGTGATCTTATACGCCTTGCCAATTCCGCCTGTGGCGAGCACGACCGCTTTCGCTCGAAAAATTTTGAACCGGCCGCGCTCGCGATCATAGCCGAATGCGCCAACGACCCGTTCCCCGTCCTTCAGCAACGCGATGATGCAAATCTCCATGTGCACATCGATTCCTTGGTGCACGCCGTGGTCTTGCAGCGTCCGAATCATTTCGAGCCCGGTGCGATCCCCCACGTGCGCGAGTCGCGGATATTTGTGACCGCCGAAATTCCTTTGTAGAATGCGACCATCTTCCGTGCGGTCGAAGACCGCACCCCAGGCTTCGAGTTCTCGAACGCGATCGGGAGCTTCCTTCGCGTGCAACTCGGCCATTCGCCAATTATTCACGTACTGACCGCCGCGCATTGTGTCGGCGAAATGCACTTTCCAATTATCCCGGTCATCGACATTGGCGAGCGCGGCCGCGATGCCGCCCTCCGCCATCACCGTATGCGCCTTGCCAAGCAGGCATTTGCAAACCATGCCAACGGAAACGCCAGCAGCGGAAGCTTCAATTGCCGCGCGCAATCCGGCGCCGCCGCTGCCAATAACGAGAACGTCGTGCTGAAAAGTTTCGTAGTCGGGCATCGGCTACACAATTCGCCAATCGTGCCAGACCCCCATGGAGCACAGACGCACATAAAGATCGGTGAAACCGACCCAGAACAAACTCAGCCATGCCCAAAGCATGTGGCGACGATTTAAACAGCTCACACACGCGTAGGCGCGGTAACAACCTGGCGATTTTGAAAATTGATCGAGAAATCCGCCCGCCAAGTGTCGCAGTGAATGGCACCCAAAAGTATAGCCGCTCAGCAGAATCACATTGATTGCGAGAACGATCGTGCCAACGCCGATCCCAAAAGAATTCTTGTCGGTTGCGGGATCGACAAACCAAAGCGCTTTCCACACGTCAATGGTGAGGATGACGATGAAGATCAGCGCAAGATAAAGAAAATAGCGGTGCACGTTCTGCATGATGAGCGGAAACGACCGTTCGCCGAGATAAGTTTTGCGCGGCTCTCCGACTGTGCAGGCCGGCGGGTCCGCCCAAAACGCTTTGTAGTACGCGCCGCGATAATAGTAACAAGTGAGCCGAAACCCGCCAGGCGCCCAAAGCACCAGCAACGCTGGGGAAAATAGAAGCCAAGTTGGCCACCACGCCGGCTTGGCGCCTAACCAACTGTGCGGCGAATCACCGAACAACTCGGGGGAGTAAAACGGTGAAATGTAATTACCAAAAAAATAATGCGTTCCCTGAAATGCAGCCCATGTCGAATAAACGATAAAGATCGACAATCCGATAAAGACCAGGAGCGGCTGCGTCCACCAAACATCGGCGCGCATTGTCTCGCCGAATGAATTTTTTCTCGGGAGCGCTGCCGTTCCGTTCATAGCCCGTCGGCTCCTTCCACGGGCAGCTTTGCTTTTTTCCACGCCTCCCAACTGCCAGGAACGTTCCAGAGTTCGTCGAAACCTTCCTCTTTCAAAATGCTTGCAGCGATGCTGGCGCGATAGCCGCTCGCGCAATAAACCGCAGTCGGCTTTGCGCGGTCGAGTTCCCCCACCCGCTTTCGCAGTTCGGGCAGAAAAATGTGACGCGCACCGGGCACATGCCCATTCTTCCACTCGCGCGGAGAACGTACATCGACAATCTGCAAACTGGCGGCCCGTTTATTCAATTCATGCACACCCATCTGCCTAATCTCTGCCTGTTCAAAGCCGGCAGCCTCCCACGCTTTCATTCCACCGACCAGATATCCCGCGAACTTAGAGTAACCGGTGCGAACAAAGAGGCGGACAATCTCTTCGAGGCCGTTTTCATCTTCGAGCACTAGCAGGATCGGCTCGTTGGAAGCGAGCATCCAACCGGCCCAGATCGAAAGAACTGGCGACCCGCCGATGTTCATCGCACCCGGGATATGGCCGCCACCAAACGCGAGCATTGTTCGCGTATCAACGAGCGCGCCCGCCTTTTTTTCGATCGCATCCTTAAATGCTTTCGGCGGAAGTCCTGGAACGCGCGGAAGATTGCCCAGGATTTTCGGTCCTTTCGCATTCAGCTTTTTCATCACCGGATAATAGTGCGGCACTGGCGGCGCGGTTTTGACCGCATAATCGGTAAAACTTTTAACGTCGGGGAACTGCAGAAACTTATTGAACTTTCGCTCGTAGCCGATGGTGCTGCTCAAGCGAGCGCCGATGTCCGCGCCGCAGGGTGAGCCTGCGCCGTGATTTGGATAAATCATCACGTGGTCCGGCATTTTCAGATAAAAATCGCGCAGCGTTCGGAATTGTTGCGCAGCCAACTCCTCGGTGTGACCGGCCCCTAGCAAATCGGGTCGGCCAGCCGACGAAACAAAAAGCGAATCACCGGTAAGAATTCCCCACGGCTCGTCCGCATGATCGACATCGGCCAACAAATACGACAGGTGCTCGGGGGTATGTCCCGGAGTATGCCTCGCAGTCACGAGCACTTCACCGAAGGTGAATTGGTCGCCATCTTTTACTTTCTCGTGTTCGAATCCGTATGATGCGCCGCCTTCGTGGCTTACATAAATCTTCGCCGATTTCACTCGCGCACAAAGCTCACGCGAGCCGCTAACAAGGTCTGCGTGAATATGCGTTTCAAAAATATGCGTAATCGCAACGCCAGCGTTGCGCGTCATTTCGATGTAAACATCGACATCCGGTCGCGGATCGAATACTGCGGCGATTGCC
>QHOD01000156.1 GCA_003218615.1 Verrucomicrobiota bacterium | reverse complement strand
CGCATGCGTTGCCCGGAATCAACTCACCGCACCTCCACAGTGATGGGCAACAAATGATTGATCATATAAGTCCCACGATCGGGATCGCGCTCGATCGGTTGGGTGCGGCCTTTCGAATCAATTGCGCGCGCGATCAGCGTTGGTTTTCCCGGTTTAGAGGGTGTGTGCCAATCGAATTCCCAACGACACCACGCGTTTGGGATCGGTTTGTCGATGAAGGTGACCTCACTCCAATTCCGGCCGCCGTCCGTGCTCAGCTCGACTTTGGTGATTTCGCCATCGCTAGTCCAGGCAGCACCGTACGCCCGAAAGGTCGAATTTGCTG
>QHOD01000155.1 GCA_003218615.1 Verrucomicrobiota bacterium | reverse complement strand
CTGCGCTGCGCGTACATGTCGCGGATTGTGACTTCGCGCGTAACCCACGGATCGAACATCGCGAATGTGGAGTCGAGGACGCTAAGCTTCGAGTCCCATGTGATTTTGTCTTCACCCACCAACGCGGCAACCACCGTCGAACCAATCGGTTTAGAAACCGACGCCAATTGAAACACCGTGTCTGCATCAACCGGCGCCTTTGTGTTCACATCGCGAACGCCGAAACCATTCGCGTACCTCGCCTTGTCTTGGAACACGATAACGATGGCCAGACCGGGTACCGCGTTTTCTTGAATTTTCTTTTGCGCAAGTTGTTCAAGTTCTTGAACGGCTTTGTTCACCTGCTCGGAAGTGACATGACTCTTT
>QHOD01000154.1 GCA_003218615.1 Verrucomicrobiota bacterium | reverse complement strand
AACTTCTTTGGAGCTTGGGATTTGGGATTTTTGTGCGGACTTACAGCCCCACCGGATGCCTTGCTTCAAAGCCGCGCGGCGGACGATCGGTGGTTTGCCAGCACGGCGCCCAGTGCCCGGTATAATTGTCGTATGGCGTGGTATCGAGTCGCAGCCCGGCGATAACGGCAAAAGTATGGCCGTCGCGTGCGTAAATGGTGATCCATTTGCCACGGCCGCGCTTGCCGTACCTGCGAAATTCAGTCGAGCTCATCGGTGAATCGATCATACCCGCTGCGCCCAGCACATACGAGACAGTGCCGGAACAATCGTAGCCGCCATCGTCAAACGATTGGTGACCTCCACCGTACCGGTACGGCTTCGAGCAAAGTTGATTTGCCGCCCAGATTGCTCGCTTCACTGGCACAGGCGCTTTCTTGGGCGCAGCCGCCTGCCCCGCGGAGTAAATACGCGCCTTTTTGCCTCGAACAACCGGCCCAGAGAGGGGAAAAAGGTCGGCGATTGTTGATGGAACAATCAGCGCAAAAAGAGCCGCTCCGAGCAGAATTTTACGGTCAACCGGATAGATAAGTTCCTCCGGGGCTGTCTCCTATACCAAGAAGCAAGCAGATGAAAAGAAAAAAATTGCGCAAACATTGGGTGTAGCGGCGGCTGTCCTCAGCCGCAAATCCGTTCGACTGCGCGTGAGGACACGCGCCGCTACACCATTTTCAACTGCGCTCGCCGCGGCGAGCGCCTCCAAAGCATATCGTGTTAATGCGCTCTATTTCGTGATAAATTCGCAAAATGCTCCGCATTTTGGCGCTGCCGGTCACGCTTCTCGCAACGGCCGTGGTGGCGCTGGCTGGCGAGGATCCATTGCCGGTGGACGAACCCGATTCATTCGACATCGAGCCGCCATTGCTAAAACAAAATCTCTCGGATGAGCCCTTGCCAGGTGAAGCAGGGCAGAACGCCGATGTTTCGCGTCTGGAAAAACAATTGGAGCGCGTGAAAAGAAATGCGGCGGGCGCGGAGCGACTTTGCAAAATGGGCGTGCTTTCAAAGATCGAAGTGGAGCAACGATTGCTAAAAGTCGTCCGTTGTGAATGCGATCTCGCGAATGCGCGACTCGTCCACGCGAAAGAAGAAGTTGCCGCGCAAGAAGCGAAAGTTGCAGCCGGTGAAAGCGCCAGAGATGAACTGGACGCCGCGAAATCCGCGCTGGCGCAATTAACTGAAGCCGCGCAAGCCGCCGCGGCGAAACGCGAGCGTGCCGAGCTCGAGACCGCAGAAACAAACTTACGCCGACAGGAAAAACTCCTTAAACTTGGCAGCGCCCACAAATCTGACGTCGATCGTGCTCAACAAAAGCTGGCCGAGCTTAAAGCACAGAAAAATTAAGAGCCGCCGCCAACTGCGCCATGTCGTTCTGACAGAAGGCAGCGAAGAAAACAGAGATACTGATCTGCCACAGGGTGCTTCGATTCCCGCCACGAAGACGACAGAGGACACGAAGAGGGACTTTGATCAGGCATAATCTCTTCGTGCCATTTGTGAGCTTCGTGGTTCAAAATTACTCGCTATGACGCGATTTAAGTTGGCGTCCGGTACAGATGTCCTACAATTCCTGCGGTGAAGATCTCGTCCGAGACCAAAAAAGCGCTTAGCGTAATCTTCCTCTACATGGCGCTGCTTTCCTTCCTGATCGGCATGGCTGCGCGGCTCAAAGAGGGTTTTCAATCCCGGGCGGAAATCTCTACCGCGGGATTCACCACCGCGGCGATCCTGGCCGGGCTGGGCCTGATCGCGTTTCTGTTTTCCCTGCGGAAACAACAGAGCTGACACGCCGATGTAGCGGCGGCTGTCTCCAGGCGCAAAAGGAATCTTCGTTCTGCGCTCGCCCTGGTGAGCGCGCCTACACCAAAATAGCGGCGGCGACCCTTCCGGATCGCCGCCGTCCTCCCCATCGCCCTAAACAACCGAAGTTATTCCTGAACCGCGTCGTGAAGCTCTTTGTGCGCGTTCATCATGTCTTGATGCGCCTTCTGAATGTCATCGAGCTTCTTCTGCTGCTCAGCCGTGAGCAACGGACGAATCTGCGACGTAGTGCTGTCCATGACCGTTTTCATCTTCTGCATCGCCTCCTGATGAATTGCCCTGATTTGGGGTTTTGCCTGATCGATGATCGGCTGGACCTTGGTTTGCTGATCGGGCGTCAGATTCAGCTTGTTGACTAGTCCTTCAAGCCCAAATCCGTGCCCGTGCCATCGGTCACCAGGGCCGTGCCCTGGCTCGGCTTGCGCCACGACGAAGCCGCCAAGCGCGATCGCGCCCACGGCCGCAAGTGTTAATAGATTTCGTTTCATAGTTTTAGTTTGTTTGTTTTGCTGCGCGCTTTTTTGCGCTTCTGTAGCTAATGACCGGCCAAAAATTCCCGCGGTTACAATTTTCTTTTCTGCAAGGTGGGAGGGACCCTAGCGTCCCGATCATCGCGGCACCAAGGCCGCGTTAAACTCGGCGCTTGGCACAGGCGTTTCTACACACAAACTTGTAACCGCGCCCCGCCGTTGCCGGTCATTGGTAATGGTGTGGATGCGCTCTCGATTACATGGATGATTCTGACGCAAGCGCGCTGGTTGAAGCTGCGCTCCAGCATGACGATGAGGCGGCTCGCGCGCTTGTGCGGCAGCTTTATCCGCTGGTCGCAAAAGTGGTCCGCGCGCATCGTCCGCGCCGAACGGCCGAGGAGGACCTTTGCCAAATGATTTTTATCAAAGTTTTTCAAAAATTATCTCAATTTTCCGGCAAGGTGCCGCTGGAGCACTGGGTCTCGCGCATTGCGGTGAATACTTGTCTGAATCAAATCGAGTCGGAGAAAATAAGGCCCGAGCTTCGTCACGCCGATTTGAGCGAAGAGGAGCAGGCCGTGATCGAAAATCTCGCAACTTCTTCCAGCGAGCTCGCCCCGGACCAGCGCTTTGCCTCGCGCCAGCTGGTCGAGCATCTTCTTGCCGCACTAAAACCAGTTGAACGTCTGGCGATCGATTTGCTTTATTTGCAAGGACGTTCCGTAGAGGAAATCCGCAAAATCACCGGCTGGAGCACCGCGCTCGTTAAAGTGCGCGCCTTTCGAGCCCGGCAAAAAATGAAACAGCAGCTCGCTAAAATTTCGGCGAAGGAAAATCTATGAAAGATCGACAAATCGATCGGTTACTGCGATCGGCCGCGCGGGCGGGCGATGAAAACATCCTGGCGCCGATCCCGTTTGGATTCGATACGCGAGTCGTCGCGCTCTGGCGTGCGGGCGCGGGAAAGCCCAACGGCTTGACGTCTCTGCTTCGGCGCATTGCCCTGCTCTCGGCAACCGTCATCGTTGTATCGACGATTGCGGCGCTTCGCGAAGCCGGCCAAAGCCGGAAAGTCGGCGAGTCTTTCACAAATGAATTCGCCATCGCAGATTCGGCGATTCAGGATGAATTTTCACCATGAATCGCGCGTTGCAGTGGAAATTGATTACCGGCTTCCTCCTCGTCTTCATTGCGGGTGGAATGACGGGCGCGTTCTTTGGCGAAATGCACGCACGCCGCCTTTTTTTCGAATTTCATCATAACCCCGGAGTAATGAGCAGCAGAATGCGGGACAGGCTCCGTCGGGAATTGAATTTGACGCCCGAGCAGGTCGCCAAGATATCGCCGATTATCGATAAAACGGCTGTCCAGCTGGCAGACGTAAGAAGGGACACCGGTCGCCGTGTTCACGAGATCATCCTCGAAGCACACCGTGAGATGGCCGCTAATCTGACTGAGGATCAGCGCCTCAAATTGCAAGAGATCGAATCGCGGCAACGCCGTTGGCATCACCATCCGTGGCCAGGCAAACAGCCGCAGCCTTCCGCATCGCCCTGAGCAAGTCCCTCCTTCGAGCAGCTACCGGGTCGCTTCGATGACTTTATGGGATTCTTCTGGCGGCCGAGATGCCGATGATAAAAAAGATCAGGCAAATCACCAGGAACAGAAAGAAGAGAAATTTGGCGATTCCGGCCGCAGCAGCAGCTATGCCGGTAAATCCAAACAACGCCGCCACCAGTGCGATGATCAGAAAGATTACAGCCCAACGTAACATGTTTTCACCTCCTACCGAATGAATCGTGCCAGGCGCTTGCGCCGCGTGTTCATCGCGTTCAAGTCGACAACGCCTGACAAGGTTGTGATGTCCGCAAATTACTGAAGAGTCTTGGTGATTTCCCGAAGCAACCCGGGGCCACGATAAATGTAGCCCGTGTAAATCTGAACAAGTTGCGCGCCGGCCTCGAATTTTTCGCGGGCAGATTCCGCATCAACAACTCCGCCGGAAGCGACCACGGGAATTGTCGATCTTGCGGTAATGGCGCGCACCAGCGCGGTCGATTTTTCGCGCAGCGGCTTTCCACTCAGGCCCCCTTCGCGATCTCGCGCTGGAGGAATGGACGAATGGTCGAGAGTCGTGTTGGTCGCGATAATTCCCACGACTTCATTTTGCTCACAGGTCGCGATTAGATCTTCCAAATCGTTCGGCGAAAGGTCAGGCGCAATTTTCACGAGAACCGGCTTTGGATTTTGGCGATTTTCGCTGGCAATCGTGCGAAGCAATTCCGAAAGGGCAGCCGCTCCCTGCAAGTCGCGCAAGCCGGGCGTATTTGGCGAGCTGACGTTGAGCGCGATGTAATCAGCAAATTCACGAAGCAATTGGAACGAGTAGAGATAATCAGCTGTTGCCTGCTCGCGCGGTGTGATCTTTGACTTGCCAATATTGATTCCAACCGGAACCGCCGGCCATCTTCCGGCCGCGCGCAGCTTGCCCAGCCGTTCTGCGACGATATC
>QHOD01000153.1 GCA_003218615.1 Verrucomicrobiota bacterium | reverse complement strand
TCCGCGAAAATTGTCGATCTAACGGATGATCGCGCGACGGTTGAAGGAACTTTGAGCGCGGGCGGAAAAGTTTGCGCCACATGTCGCGGAGTTTTCGTCGCGGTAAGGGAAGGCCATCCCGCATATCATCGCTGGTAGAGCAGCGGATGTCCGGTCCGCCAGTTGGACGGACTCGTCCTGTGGCAAGCTTGGGATCGGTTTTGATGGCACGCCAGACGCAACCGCTTTGAACGGCGCGAACGATCTTTATTTGAAGGCTACACGATGCAGCCAAGCAATCGGTATTTACCGCCCGCGATCGTAGTGATTATCATGGCGAGCTGCTTCGGCATGGCGAGCGCGGCCCCAAAGGAGCATCTGGAGTCAACACCGCAACAGGTGTTCGATGGCATGCGCCAGAGCTTCCAAGCGAACAAGGCAAAAGGAGTCCACGCGCGTTATCAATGGGAGCTTAGCGGGCCGCAAGGCGGCCAATGGTGGATCGACGTGAACGATGGAACATACAAAATGGGAAAAGGAAAGATCGACAACCCAAGCGTCACGTTCATCACCAGCGACGCGGATTGGGTCGCGATGTCGAATGGGAAACTTAAGGGCACGTGGGCCTTTATGACTGGCAGACTGAAGGTTCGCGGCAGTCAAGCCGTCGCGAGAAAACTGAACGAGATCTTTCCTTAGAATCTCAGTTCGGCGGCGATTCTGACGTAGGGAGCCGGATCAGTTTTTTTGGACTGGTGAGCACGGAAGAAATCGAAATTCCGTTCGACTGTGGCGCCGGCGCCCGCAATAAGCTTCAAGTGCTTGATGCCGTTATACCCGATCTGCACACCGACTCGATCCTCGCTGTACTGGACGACAGCGTTATGCAGTTGCAATTTCCGCTCCGTGGTCAGCACGTCGTCGGTTCGAAAGCTTGTGTAGTTGAGCTCGCCGAGGATGCGGAAGTCCCAGTCGTCATTGGGTTGATAAATCAGCGCCGGCTTGGGGAACACTGCCTGAAGTCGAAGCTTGTCGCTGAAGATCCAGATAATCCCGCCACCTGGCGCGACAGCCGGGTCCTGATAAAGCGACCACCCCAAACCGACCACCGCAAAGATCTTATCTTTCTTCAGCGGAAAGGTGGTGTACGCTTTGATAGGGATGTCGAACGCGTCGCCAGTAACGTTATCTTGAAAATAAACTCCCGGGTCTAATTCAAGTGAGATCCCCGCAAAATCGTGAGAAACGTATTCGATTGCGAGATGACCGGACGCTGCTTGCAAATGATCAGGTAATCCGTTGTCGGTGCCGCCGAAGTCATAGCGTTCATATTCGACGCCTACACGGAAGTACCATTTGCCCGTGATCAGAAAACGATGGTCATAGCTAAAATCGTTATAGAGCGAATCGCCATCACCGAGTTTGGATTCCTTGAAATCGCTGCCGAAGGTGTACGTCGTTTCGTAAGAAAAAAGATCGCGCGAGTTTTCGTCCCGCGGCGGCGGGCCGGGCTGCGCCTCAACAGTCGGCGGACCAGCGACGGCCGAGGTAGTGCCGAGACATAGCACGACCAAAAATGCACGAATGTTTTTCATATTGTGGTTAAAGCTAGCGGCCATCGATTGATCGAATGGGCGAGGCAATATCCGTGTATCGGAGCGGAAATATTTTAGCAAGGAGTATTTTGTGAACACCTGCTTCTGGCGATTTTTTCCACTCGTTTGGCGCGCGTGTTAATGACTTTTAACGCCAATATCGTGAGTTGACTAACCCGATTTCCGGATTAAACCTTGGGTTGCTTTTGTGATTAACGCACTGATTTTCCCCCGGAATTCCGTAGCCTTGGCCCTGATCAATCCCCTTTCGGGACCCGATCACGAGGTCGCTGGATGGTTCCACGCGCATTTGACGCGCACATTCGTCAGCGTGCTGCGAGCATTCACCGAGTTCGGTTCGAGCGAGTGGATCGGCGTTGTTCTGTTTTTGCTCGTATTGCTTTTTGTGTGGAAGCGCTGGTGGCCTTCTCTCGTTACATTAATCGTCGCCGTGCCTGGTGGCATGTTGCTGAACGAGCTGGTGAAGGTTCTGGTTCATCGGCACCGGCCATTTGTTGACGGCGCATTTGTAGATTGGTCCGGGTACAGTTTTGCCAGTGGCCACACCATTGGTGCGACGCTGCTTTACGGCCAGCTCTTGCTTTTTGTCCTGCCTGCGCTGAAAGCGCGCCAGTGGCGGGTACTGACTGTTTGCAGCGCGGCATTGCTGATCGCTTTGGTGGGATTTAGCCGCATCGCGCTGGGGGCGCATTTTTTGACCGATGTGCTCGCCGGGATCTTGTTCGGCATTCTTTGGCTGGCAATTTGCCTGTTTGCCAGTAAGCCGCTGCGGCGGAGCGTGGTGGTGGCCACTGCCGCGCCACTTGTTGGCGAGCCTGTTTTGGTCCGCGTCGAAGAGACGCAACCGCCCGCGCAAACTCTCCCGATCTGACTGGACGCTGCTCAGCGTAAGTCTGCTCGCGTTCGTTCACGATAGGCGCATCTTTTTGCAGCCATCCGAATTGGTCTCGGAGAACGGATGAAAGCATCAGGCAAAATACACGTGACCGTATGGCTGCTTGGGCTCGCCGGAGCTGCGCTGTTCACAATCCTGCTCATCCGGCAAGGGCTGCCCCAGGTCGGCGCCGCCTTCGCTGCCGCACGCTGGGCCATCGCCGCGGTGGTGGCGTTTCATTTCGCGGTGCCTGTATTCCTCGATGCGCTTGCCTGGTGGGTTCTTTTTCCGACGCTCGAACGTCCGGCGCTGCTGCAACTGCTTTGGATGCGCTGGGTGGGCGAATCGGTCAGCACGCTGGTGCCTTCGGCCGCTGTCGGCGGAGACATCGTCCGCGCCCGGTTGGCAGCGATCAATGGCACACCGCTGCCGCTCGCAGCGGGAACTGTGCTTGTGGATCTTACGTTGGGAGTTTTCGTGCAGGCCGGATTCACTATGCTCGGGCTGGCGCTGTTGGTGGACGCAACCGGACAAAGAAATTTTGTTCGTCCAACCTTGATCGCAACGCTCATCGGCGTGGTTTGCATTGCGGGGTTCTACTTCGTGCAACGGTTGGGGATGTTCCGCTCTCTCGCTCTTATCGTCGCGCGTTTGGCAAACTCACCGGAGTGGCAATCGCTGGTCGAGAGCGGCGAGACACTCGACCGGACCGTCCGCACGCTTTACGCGCGGCGGCGTGCGGTCATGACGTGTTGTATATGGACGATTATTTCGCTGGTTGGCGGCTCCGGAGAAATTTGGATCGCGCTTCATGCGCTAGATCTCCACGCGACATTTGTCAACGCGGTCATCTTGCAAAGCACGGTGTTGACCATTCGCTCGGCGGCCTTCGCGGTTCCCGGAGGTCTCGGAGTGCAAGAAGGCGGTTATCTTTTCGTCGGCAACCTTCTTGGCATCCCTGGGGATGCGGCTTTCGCCCTGTCGCTTATCGCAAGAGTACGCGAACTTGCCCTCGGGATTCCGGGCCTGATTTCCTGGCAACTGATTGAGGTACGCCGCCTCTGGCGTGCTCGTTTGGCGGCGATGGTTCGATGACGCCCTACATTGGCGATTACGCCTCGTAGCTTTGCCAGGCGTCCTTTTACTTTTGCCGGCTTAGCAAGGCTTGTGCGAACGCCCCACCAAATCCAAGCGAGCCCTCTCGGAACCGCGAGTTGATTTTTCGATCCGGCAATCACCTCCGTATCTTCGACGAATCGGTATGTTCGACACGCGAAAATACAAATTGGCCAGGCCGGCCAATGGCTCGCTGTAGACATTGCGACGCTTCAGCACTATGCGCCGCCCGCGGCGAACGTCCTCCGAGATCGAATTGATCTTTAACAAATCAACAAACGGCGCTGCGGCGTTGGTTAGAGCTTGAGGTATAAGCAGCTCTGCCAAACTTGTCCCATTTTTCCCAATTGGCATTGTCCCCTTTCTATTTGACCTTATCGCTCCTTACGGCCGTATAGCGATTGTCTCGCCGATCTTCATCACCCGCAGTTCGACTTTTACTTTGCGCTGTTTTAATTCCCGATCGAACGCTTCCGGTGTGCCGGTCAGCGCCGGAAATGTCGCGTAGTGCATCGGAATCACCCTGCCCGGCGCGACCAGCTTTACCGCTTCAGCTGCCCGTGCCGGTCCCATCGTGAAATGGTCGCCAATGCAGACGAGCATGATGTCGACCTTGTTGAATCGAGATACGAGCGCCATGTCGGAAAACAAATCCGTGTCGCCTGTGTGGTAAATGGTCGGGCCGCCGCGGATGGCGACGATCAAACCACTGGGGTTTCCGCCGTAATAAGCTGGCGAATTTTCGTCTTTCTCTACTGCAGCGCCATGCCAGGCCGGGACAAACGTCACATTTACGTCGCCTTCAAGCAGCTTGAGCGTGCCGCCAAAGTGTCCCGTCGAATCCGTGCTAGCCAGCTCAGCCGGATAACCGAGCACTGTTGTCATCGCTGCCGAAAGATCGTACGTCGCCACAAGTTTGGCTTGCGTTCGTTTTCCGATCTCGACCGCATTTCCTACGTGATCGGAATGTCCATGAGTGACCAAGATTAGATCAACGCGCTTCAGCGCGGCGATTTCATCTTTGCCCTTTTCAAAAACTGGATTCGTCAACCAGGGATCGACCAGAAGCACGTTGCCAGCCGGCGTGATGATTTTAAAAGCCGACTGACCATACCAAGTGAGCTGCGTTTCCATTCTTGTCACGAAACCGAAAAGATTTCACTGGGCAAGCAACAATGACGAAGCAATGACAAAAGCTCGAATGACGGAAGGTCGTTTACGCGCTTGGCGATTCGGGTTTCGTCATTGGACGTTCTTTCGTCATTCGACATTCGGGCTTCGTCATTTTACTTAAGATCGACACATGAACCACGATCACGCGCATCGACATCTCAGTGCGACCGATCCGCGTCTGGCCGCCCTCATCGCCCGGTCGCGCCGCTATGATATTGCGCCGTCGCTGCCGATCCGTCCCTTCGATGCGCTGGCCGAATCGATTGCTTATCAACAATTGAACGGAAAAGCAGCCGCCACCATTTGGAGCCGCGTGCGGGCGCTTTATCCGCGACGAAAATATCTTAATCCGAAGCTTGTGCTGGCCACACCCGACGCGCAATTGCGAGCGGCCGGTCTGTCGCGCAACAAAATTGCCGCCCTCAAAGATCTTGCTGCGAAAACCATCGACGGCACGGTCCCTTCGGGGCGTGCACTTAGCCGTATGAGCGATGATGAGATCATCGCGCGGTTAATCACGGTGCGCGGCATCGGTCGCTGGACCGTGGAGATGCTTCTTCTCTTCGATCTTGGCCGGCCCGATGTCTGGCCGGTCGATGACTACGGTGTGCGCAAAGGTTTTGCCAAAACTTTTCGCAGGAGAAAATT
>QHOD01000152.1 GCA_003218615.1 Verrucomicrobiota bacterium | reverse complement strand
TGCGCGGCCCGGTTTGTACTTGCTGCTTGGTGTATTCGCCCTCTGCACCGTCCCACCGATTATCTGGAACCAGCAGCACGCCTGGATCACGCTTACGCATCTGCGCTCGCGCGGGGGTCTCGAGGAGGGTTTCGGCTTTCATCCGACTGAGATTCTTTCATTTGTCGGCGAACATTTTCTGGCCTATTCGCCATTTCTGTTTCTCGCGGTGGCCTGGGGAGTCATTGGAAGCTGGCGACGTGTGAATCAGCAATTCAAGGTGTTGTTTCTGATGTGGTTTGGATTACCGGTGTTCGTCTTTTACTTCCTCTTGTCGATCAACAAAAGCGCTGCGCCAAACTGGGATGGACTCGCTTTTCTCGGTTTCGGGTTGTTGGCGATCTATTTCTGGTGGGAACGCGTCGAAGCGAGCGTCCTGTTGCGGCTCTGTGCAGGCGTGGCGTTGCTGATCGGATTAGTCATGAGCGTAATCGCGCTTGATACAGATTTGTTGCGCACGGCAGGTTACCAATTGCAGCGAAGTGATCCGAGCGACCGGATGCGCGGATGGAAAAGTGCGACTGGCGCGGTCGAAAAAATGCGCACCGATCTCGAATCGCAACTGGGAGAGAAGCTGTTTCTCATCGCCGACGCCCGGGATCGCGCATCGGAAATTTCCTTCTATCTACGTGACAAACGAACGGAGGGGCCTGGGCATCCGCCCGTTTACATCACTGAGTCGCAGGACCTGGTGAATCAGTTTTCGTTTTGGCCGCGCTACGACGAATTTGTGGAAATAAAGCCGGGCGAGCCACGTCCAGAGGGCGAGGTGTACACCGAGGAGAACGGCATCAATCCATTCGCCGGACGCGACGCTCTCTTCATTCGAGAGGGAGAAAAAGAGCGTGTGCCGCACAATATCCGTGCCGCATTTCAATCGACAGAGCCGGTTGGAACCATTGAAGTACGGCGCTACGGCAAGGTGCTGCGCGCGTGGCAGGTCTTTCTCTGCCGAAACTATCGCACCCTTCCGCTATGACTGGAACGACAAACGCGCCAGCCGTCTCTGTCATCGTGCCCGTTTTCAATGAGCAGGAGAACATGTCGATCTTGCAATCGGAACTGAAGACGGCGCTGGGCGAAATCGATCATGAAATCATCTTTGTGGACGATGGATCGAGCGATCGCACCGTCGAGCGAATCGCAACCGGGCCGAATATTCGGGTGATTCGTTTCCAAAAAAATACGGGCCAGAGCGCCGCAATTTATGCCGGCCTTCAGGCTGGACGTGGCGCGACCGCAGTTCTCATTGATGGCGATCTGCAAAATGATCCCGCGGACATTCCGAGACTTCTCGCTGAGATCGAGCGCGGAGCCGATCTCGTCTGCGGCTATCGCGTTAAACGCAAAGACACAGTAGTGAAACGTCTAACCAGCCGGATCGCCAACGCCGTGCGCAGCCGCTTTACAAAGGACGGCGTACGCGACACGGGCTGCACGCTTAAGGCGATGCGGCGCGAATGCGTGAGCGCGGTCGTCCCGTTCAAAGGGATGCACCGGTTCATTCCCGCGCTAGTCAAAGGTGCCGGCTATCGGGTCGTCGAAATTCCGGTGAACCATCGTCCGCGCCGCTTCGGTCAAAGCAAATATGGGCTCGGTAATCGCGCTCTGCGCGCCACCATCGACATGTTCGGGGTGCGCTGGCTGCTCTCCCGGCCTTTGAATTACAAAATTCGCAACTCGTGATTCCGTCTGCCACGGGCGGAAATCCCGCTTGTCAACCTAGCCGCTGCCGCTAAGCTTGCGCTCCCGTACCAGGGGGAATCTGCATGTCCTTGGCCAGCTTACTCTCTGCCGAGCAAATCATCCCCGAGATGAAGGCGACCGAACGTTGGCCGGCCATCGTCGAGCTGATCGATCTGCTCGTTAGCCTGGGCAAAATCAAACCCGCGGATCGCGACAGCATTCTGGCTTCGCTCAAACAACGCGAGGAAACCATGAGCACCGGTATCGGATTCGGGATTGCCATCCCGCACTGCTCCTCCGACCGGCTCGACGATGTCGTGGCCGCATTTGGCAGATCGACCGGCGGAATTGAATTCGATGCGCTCGATAATGCACCGGTTAAGTTTGTCGTCCTTTTCATTGTGCCCAAAAATCAATTTCAGACCCACCTGCGCACGCTTGCCTCGATTGCCAAGTTTTTGAACGATCGCAGCGTCCGTGAGAGTTTGGCCGAAGCAAAATCGGCTGACGAAATTTTGTCGATCTTTCGCGATCGCTCGCAAAAATAGGGTGGGCAACTTTGAAAGTTGCCGCGCGAGTTGCAAACTTGCGCCACGTTCATGCAAACCTTCCAAACACTTCTTGCGAAGAAGCTCTCCGACGCGCTGGCGAAGGTCGGCCTCCCGGATGCCGGCGAAGTAACGCCGGCGACCGATCCGCGTTTTGGAGATTACCAGACCAATGCCGCGCTCGTGCTCGGCAAACAGCGCGGCGAAAATCCCCGAGCTCTCGCAGAGAAAATTGTCGCGCGTCTTGATGTTGCCGATCTTTGCGAACCGCCAGCCGTCGCAGGCGCCGGCTTTATTAACTTCACATTGCGTCCCGACGCGATCGCCAAAAAAACCAGCGAGATTTTGCGAGATAAGCGGCTCGGCGTCGCCGAAGCAGAATTGAACCAGCGGATCGTGGTTGATTTCGGGTCGCCCAACGTGGCCAAGCCGATGCACGTCGGTCACATCCGCAGCATCGTGCTCGGCGATGCGCTCGCCCGCATCGCGCAATTTCTTGGGCACGAAGTGATCCGTGACAATCACATCGGCGACTGGGGCACGCAGTTTGGCATGGTCATTTATGGGTGGAAAAATCTGCTGGATCGACAATCCCTCCGGCGCGATCCGCTCGCGGAGATCGTGCGGATTTACAAGGAAACAAACGACAGAGCGACACGCGATCCGCAAGTTCGCGAGGCGTGTCGCCAGGAATTGGTGAAGCTGCAAGCGGGCGACAAGGAAAACATCGACATCTGGAACGAATGCGTCGCCTTCTCAATGCAGGATTTCGAGCAGATCTACGAGGGGCTGGACGTTCGTTATGACCTCCAATGCGGCGAAAGTTTTTACAACGATCGCCTGGCCGGCGTGGTCGAACGCCTGCTCAAATCTGGCGTTGCCGAAATCAGCGAGGACGCGGTGGTTGTCTTCTTCCGCGATAATCCCGAACTGGCCGATAAACCGTGCATCATTCGCAAACGGGATGGCGGATTTAATTACGCGACGACAGATCTCGCCACGGTTGACTATCGCATCAACGATTTGAAAGCGGATGCCATTTGGTACGTGGTCGGTGCACCGCAAACCTTGCACTTCAAGCAAATTTTCGAGATTGCGCGGCGCGAGGGTTACAGGTCGGATTTCCGCCACATCACCTTTGGCAGCATCCTGGGCGAGGACCGCAAACTGATGAAAACACGCTCGGGCGAGAATGTGCCATTGCGCGACCTCCTCGAGGAGGCGTGCAAGCGGGCCCGCAAAATTATCGATGAAAAAAATCCGGATTTGAGTGAGGCGGACAAGATCGATATCGCACAGAAGATCGGGATCGGCGCGATCAAATACTTCGATCTCTCACAATATCGGATGACAGATTATATTTTTTCATGGGAAAGAATGCTTTCCCTGCACGGAAACACCGCGCCATATTTGCAAAACGCCTATGTGCGGATCCGCTCCATTTTTCGTAAAGCAGGCGAATCCGCATCGAAGATCGACACGTTGATCCTCAGTGATTTCGCCGAAATCAATCTCGCAAAACGTCTCTGTCAGTTTGCGGAAATCGTTCCACAAGTGTTAAATGATTTTCGCCCGAACATTCTGGCGAATTATTTGTTCGAACTGGCGAACAGTTTTCACACATTTTATGAAGCCTGTCCGGTCTTGAAATCGGAAGAACCCGTGCGCAGCTCGCGTCTGGCATTGTGCGATCTCAGCGGGCGCGTTTTGCAGCACGGTCTCGATCTTCTTGGAATCAAAGTTCCCGAAAAGATGTAAATTCGCGTGTCATCCTGAGCGAAGCGAAGGACCTCACAATCGGAGTCTAGATCGCGCAGGATCACGAAAAATGCGCCATGAGCTTGTGTGAGGTCCCTCACATTGGTTCGGGATGACATGCCGGATTGAAGAGTTGCTCGTAATTCATGGCACGGGCACTTTGAACATCGGCAATGGCATTGAACACAGAACACCCGCGCATCCCGACTTGCACCTACCGGTTGCAATTCAACCGCTGGTTCACTTTTGCTCAGGCGCGCGAGATTGTTCCGTATCTGCATGCCCTCGGCGTAAGCGATGCCTATGCGTCGCCGTATTTTCAGGCAGGCGCGAATAGCCTGCACGGCTACGACATCACCGACCACAATAAACTCAATGCCGCGATTGGTTCCCGCGAGGAGTACGACTCATGGATTGCGGAATTGCACGCCCACTCAATGGGACAGGTGCTCGATTTCGTGCCGAACCATGTCGGAATCGCCGACTCGCTCAATACCTGGTGGATGGATGTGCTCGAAAACGGCCCCAGCTCAAGATATGCGCCCTATTTCGATATCGACTGGCATCCGCTTAAATCCGATCTCGACGACAAAGTGCTGCTGCCAATCCTTAGCGACCAATATGGGCGTGTCCTGGAGCGCGGTGAGCTGCAAGTGCGCTTCGAAGAGGGGACCTTTTATTTGCTCTATGGCGAGCGCAGGCTGCCGCTTGCGCCGGGAACCTATCGTTACATTCTGGACGTCGCATTGCAAAATCTTGCCGAACACAAGGAGGAAGATTTTTACGCGGAAT
>QHOD01000151.1 GCA_003218615.1 Verrucomicrobiota bacterium | reverse complement strand
CGGTATCGCTGGTCTCCGTTCGCGTACTCAACTGTAACGGTTCGGGGACGACCTCAGGGGTGATCGCGGGCATCGACTGGGTGACGGCCAATGCGGTCAGACCCGCGGTAGCCAACATGAGCCTTCGCAGTGGAAAGAGTGTCACGCTCAACGACGCGGTGGACAAGGCGAGCAAATCAGGTGTGACGTTTGTGGTCGCGGCTGGGAACGACAACAAAGACGCGTGCAACGTGTCACCGGCGAGTGCACCCGCGGCGTTGACGGTCGCCGCCTCCGACAGGACCGACACGAAAGCCACGTTCTCCAACTGGGGGCAGTGCGTGGACCTGTTCGCGCCTGGGGTGGGCATCACCGCGGCCTGGATCGGGAGCAACACCGCCATCAACACGATCAGCGGCACGTCCATGGCATCGCCCCACGTGGCCGGGGTCGTCGCCCAGTACCTCGAGACCGATCCGTCGGCGACACATGCTACGGTGGCCGCCGCCATCATCGGCAAGGCCACGCCAGACCATATCGCAAACCCCGGCAACGCCACGCCGAACCTGCTCCTGTACTCGGGCACGACCGTCTTCGTCCCCACCCGGCCCGATGCGCCGGTGCTGACCGCCGTGGCGCACAATGGCACGGTGCATCTGAGCTGGACGATACCACCCGATAACGGCGCTCTGATTGGCTCGTACAAGATCTACAAGGGCACCACATCCGGCGGGGAGTCCTGGTGGCTCAGCACGAAATCAACCGCTGTCGACGTCCCCCTGACCAATGGCACAACCTATTACCTCCAGGTGTCGGCCGTGAATGCGATCGGTGAGGGTCCACGCTCCCACGAGGTTGCCGCCACGCCGCAGCCTTGAGCGTGGTGGTGAGCAGCCGAACGCCGAGGAGACCAAGACTACTGCCGGAGACTCGCGCGCGACTTGTCCTTTGTGAGCCGTGCGATCAAAGCAATCTAAATCCTCAGACCGTGACACTACCCCGCTGCCTGTCCCAAAGCGGGCGGGTGTGATTCGCGTTTACGATGAAGCGGGCAACGTGATCGAGACGCACGAGCACCCTATCCGGGATTCACGCTTGTTTTTGGCCGACGCCAACTCGGCACTCACCATTTTCACAGACTCCTCGCTCGTCTTCTCAACGAGTTGACATTCCGTCATATTGCGCGCAATCATTGTAGAGGTGGTCTAAATTAGTGTAAGAAATTCTTTAGCTGAGTAGCACACCGTGAGAACATATCGCTACAGCAGCCGCAACGCTCTGCTTCTGCTCGTCGCCTGGCTCTCTTTTAATGTATATGCCACTTGCCAGGCGATGAGTTCGGATATGCAGTCAGCTCGCGCGGCCGCCGCGGGAGGCTCCGACCTTGTGCAACCTGTTCAGGGTGCTGCTCGTTTAGTCGTAAGGCGTGCGCCAAACCTGGGTGCCAACGTGACGGTCCGCTTATGGGTCGATGGCGCGCAGGTTGGAACTATCGGATATGGCCACACCTACCAGGGCTCCTTGGCACCTGGGCGGCATATTTTATCGGTCCAGCCAAGCCCCAGGCCACGATCGGGCACTCCGTGGCAAATGACCTTGGATGTGCGAAGCGGGAAGACTTACAGCTTCACAGCGACGGGAGATTCAGGGCAGTTGATTCTAAAGGGTGGATTAGCGGCTCCGCGCGTCCTTTAACGACTGAACGGTGTAGCCCACACATAAATTCGAGATCAAATTTCGGCGGGCTCGGCTACGCAAAGTTTCGCAGCCGGTCATGCAACGCTGTGATTCGCGTATATGATCGCAGTGGCAACGTGATCGAAACCCACGAGCACGCGAGCGAGTTCAAAGATGGTAAGTGCTCGACAGCTTTACTGACTGCCGCAATCGTTGGAGCGGCGGTCCAATTGTAACGCGGTGGTTACCTTTTACCTTTTCCAGTGCCGCAACTTTTGAATCCCGGGGGTTTCAATCTTTGGAAACCTATAACGCTATGAACTGGAGAAAATTCGTTCTCCTTGGTTGCACGGTAGCGTGCGTTTTCGGCCAATGCACCGCGCTCCAATGATGAATTCAGCCTTGGGCCTTCGACGCTTTAACCGTTTCAACGTTGGAGCTTTTAATCGAGATGATCGGTTTCGTCGCTTCAGGCATTTCAACGAAATCATCTTTATCAGCAACTTCGGCTTTCCATGGTGGTGGGGTCCTTGGTCGGGCTGGAACTGGGGCTACTACCCATACGGATCCTACGGATATTCTGATTATTCTTATCCGTCCTTCTACCCCGGCTACGGATACGAGTATGGTAACCAAGGCTATGGTTATGGGTCGCCCGGCTATGGTTACGTATATAGCTACCCGTATGGGAGTTACTACGGCAGCTATTACAACAGCACGAACTACGAAAATGACGATGAGAGTGCTGTGCGCAATGTTCTCGCCGAATACGCAGTTGCTTGGAACCGCCACAACGCGGCCGCTTTCGCTCGTCTCTTCACTGAAGACTGTGACTATGTAAACATCGCTGGTGTCCACTGGAAAGGAGTGCAGGAGATTGTCCAGCGGCACGCGGAACTATTTCAGAACAGATTAAAGAGCGCCGTTCGGACTCTTACCGGTGTAGAAGTTCGTTTTTCAACACCCGATGTTGCACTTGTCCATGCCACGTGGGACGTGGCCGGTTCGAGTCATCCCACTGGAGAGGCCGTTCCAGTTCTGAAAGAAATCACCACGATGACGATGGTCAAAACTGACGGGAAGTGGCTAATCACGTCTTTTCAGGACACAGAGAGCGGGGGCTCGACGAAGTAAAAGAGCAGAAGCTTGTGATTCGCGTTTACAATAGAACGGCAAGGTGATCGAGACCCACGAGCAAGCAGGCGATTTTAAAGAGTGGTAGCGCGGCTAAAAAATGTTTGCGATTACCGGGTTAGTTGGCCATCCTAAAGCGACTGTTGCTACGAAATAATTGTCCATGGAGGCGCAAGACAAAGATTACAATATCAATGTAATCCGGTCCGCTTGGCACCGACTGAGGAAGGGACACATCAAAATTCGTGACCTGCAGCCAGGAAAAGACGTCAAAGGTGGTGGCGGTGTTACGGGCAATTCCAAACCCATCACAGGCGGCAAAGGCAGCACAGGCAGCCACTAACCGGGTTAAAGAGTTGCAAACCGTGGTTTGAACCCCGCGATGCGGGTTTTTTCTACGATGCGTTCCGCACAGTAATCGACACGCACGAGCAAGGGCGATTTTTCGAAGAGCCACAAAGTTTTTGCTTGGGCTGCCGGGGCCGTGACTGAGCCTCGATTTTGTTAGATGGTGAAAGACACGGTGGCGAAGGCGACATCTTCTGCCACGGTTTGCTGGCTCAGCTTTTCAGGCAAGAAGTCGAAATGGGGCTGCCTGCACGCGAGTGGGCAATGAACATCTTCGTTGACCGCGAATTTGGCGGCAGGGGGAGCACAAGCGCGGGTTTCGCGCAGAGTGTCGAAGTTCCACTCCTTTTACCGGAAGAGAAGCTTGAGATCGGGCTTGAAATGCAATACCGCAGCGGCGGCGAGACAATAGAACCTGATCGCACAATAAAAGATCTGGTGATCGGCCCCACGTTGGCATGGCGCCCAACAAAGAGCGTGCGCTTCGATCTCTCCCCCCTTTTCGGTTGCAGTGATCACACGCCCGCGTTGCAAATGTCCGCGGTGTTCTCCCTCTCTTTTGGCGGGATTGCCGAAAGAGAAGCGGAGACGCCCGCTTCCGCACGCGGCCACTGATTTTATTAACTGGTCGCTCGCGAATCGCCGATTGCAGTTCCACAAACGCCGTCAGCCGTTCATCCGCTCGCACAGCGAAATGCTTTCTGCCGCCGCGATGCGCTCCTGCATGAGAACATCACTGGCATCCCTAGCTGCTAAGCAGGATAGCCGGCTCCAGGCGCGCCGCGGGCTCCGCAGAGATCCGGTCGCGGAATCATTTAACTCGAAACAGACCGTGGGTGTGCGAAATAATGAGAGACACGAGGCAGGCAGCGAACATGAGATGCGTTAGCGACGTGGGTAGTGGATCACGGCTGCAACGGCTTGGAGCACTGATTGCGCTAGTCGGGGCTCTCTCGCTGGCTGCATACGGGCAACCCTCGCCGTCGAGCGGCACCACCAGCACGCCTGACTCCGTGCTCCCGCGTAGCTTCGTCGTCCCGCTGAGCGTCGTCGATGAGTTCTTCCCACAGGTCACCCAGGAAGCCAGCACGGGCCAAAACTTGACCGCCGTCGGCAATCCCAAAGCCACAAGGAGCGTGATCTACGCGAACGCCGAGAACTCGAAGAAAGTGACGATCACCGTTGACCAGTACGAGAGCTCGACTGACGCGTCATCCGCGTACCAGCAAGCTGTCGAGAAGAGTAAGATTCCGGGATTCAAACCTGTTTCCGTACCGAGTGTGGGCCAGGAGGCCTTCGCCGGCACGGTGACCATGGGGGCAGAGACGCACGTCGGCCTGGGCGCGCTGGTCGGCAAGCTCATTGTAGGAGTGACACTGGCCGGCTACGACGCCACGCCTGACAACATAGCCAAGCTTGTTGCCGTGGCTCGTAAGGAAGAAGCCGCGGCCAGAGCGGCCCAAGGTGCCAGCGGAGATCAATAGGGGGCGGTGAACCCGGCTACAACGTTCTTGTTGATGTTTTGAACTTGCTGCCACGCTCCCTTCAAAGATGCGCAAAGAGCGATAATGACTTTGTCGCGAGCCGGCTGTTCTGATTTATTGTGTCACATTGAAATCGGCGCAGGATTCGGAACGTTTTAGGATGCAAACCTTTCTAACGTACCTCTCAGAGAGATGTAAATGGGCATCAAGAGGGACTGGCGGAGTTTGTGGGTGGGTATCTCTCATTGTTGGAGCCACGCTGGCGGCTCTACTGTGGTTTTCTCCACGGTGGTTTCACGATCATATCTCGGATCGAATGAACGCATTTGTTCTAGTTATGGTTCCGTTACTGGCTGGAGCGAGCATATTTCTCGTTCGATGGTTCGTTTCTCCATATCCAATTTATATGCAGATTCGAAGAGAGCTAGACACGCTAACCGACGCGAAGAAGGAGGAACGCACCAAAGCTGTCCAGGGCTGTTTCGAGCGAAGCGCTGCAATCCTGAAAAAACACGGCTCGGTCTTACTCTCCTTTCACGCGCTATCGCGTGCGGAGGGACACAGATTGGAATCCAATGAGGAAGTTGCCGAGGTCTGCGATCTAATCCATGCGGCAGGACACGATCATCCATTCCAGGGAATATCCCACGGATACGTGCCAGAAGAAGATTGGTTGTCTTTTCTGAAGTACGTCAAACACGCTCCTAATATCAATCCAGAAGAGGGTAAGGATTATATTGACGCTGCCGACCGGTGGCGACAAGACCACGGCTATCCTTCACCACCTGACGATACTGGTTACGTATCGTTAGTCGAAAGGACGTTGCTGCGATAAGGTGGTGGCCCGCGATCTGATTTTGTTCCGGCGAAATCGCAGGAACGAATTCCGCTCTACTGCGGAAATGGGGTCCTCAGGATACTCGGCGCAAGCTTTCGCTTACGAAAAATCAGCGGGACACGGCCGCGAGGGCGTGGGCGCTCGAAGCCTTAGTGTGGCGAACTCAAGCGGCCCACCGAACATTGAGATATGGAGGCACGGCTGATCAAATTTGGCGAGATTGAGGTCGAGGGAAAACGCTACACGCATGATGTGGTGATCGACGGTGGCAAAGTGCGGAAGCGGAACAAAGGACCTTCCAGGCAATTCCGCGAAAACTTTGGCCACACGCCGCTTTCGGCCGGGGAAGAGATTCCTTGGGGAGGCAAGCAGCTCATTGTCGGGACCGGCGTCCATGCCGCGCTTCCGCTAATGAACGAAGTCCTCGCGGAGGCGCACCGGCGCGGTATCCAGGTCATTGCGGCGCCTACATCGGAAGTCTGTCAGCTGTTGGAGGAAGTGAAGAAGGGCCAAGCGTACGCCATCCTGCATTGCACGTGCTGACCGGGGATTTGGAAGACCGGAATCGTAAACGCGAATCACGGAATCATGTGACCGGCCGCAAAATCTAGCGTAACCGATTGCGTTGCGGGCCCCCGCGTGGGATTAAGCACGCGCATGGCCATCGGCTGATCCGATGTTATTATCGGATGGTAAACCGCTCGATCCGCACAATTATCAACTATTTGTCGATCTTCACTTTGTTTGCCGCCACTGATATGGCGGAAGCTGGGCCCTTCCGAGACTTTTTTAGAGCGGTACGTAGCGCGATCGCGCACCCAGACCAGAAGCCGCGATCGCACCGGGGCAGTCGTAAGCATAATGAAACTCCGCCGAGCAATAGTTTGAATAGTGAGACTTCGGTCAGCTCAGTCCCTGCACCTCCAGATGAGCGTAATGTCCGGGCGGCGAAGGCCGCTCCGGCCACGAAGCAAGGAAAAAGCGGCCTGCCTTATGGAACTCCGGTGCCCGGCAAGCCAGGCCTGGTTACCAGTCCGTTCTCGCCAGACACCGGTTACATTGATGTCAGTAGTTTTCCGCCCGGAACCGAAGTGAAAGATCCGTACACAGGCAAAATTTTCCTTGCGCCGTAAAGCCGCGCTAGAGGTCCGCGCGCATAAAATATGAGGAAATAATCCCTGACAATCTCAGCAAAGACGGCGATTATTTTCTTTCAGAAGCGCGCCTGCGTCGCGCGAGTTTGCGCGATGCAGAAAGACCTTCATTCCGCTGCCATCCTCATTGGCCGGGATCGTGTAGGCTTCGAGCTCGCCGTTCGGCGAGACGAAGTGATGCTGGCCCGCGAGTACTTCGGCGACCAACAAGACGGGAATCGCGGCAAGCAGCGCACGCATAAACCTAACGACAAAGCTCAGCAGCCGGCGGGGCTCGGTGAGCTATGAATCTCGAAAAGCGCTCGCGCCCCGCCGGTCTGCTGCAGTGTTTTGTTCGGCCGCCGTTCGTCCGGACAGCTCGCTCAGAATCGCACATCAGGCAATGCGCCGCGTGCGTCGAAGTCGGTCGACACGCTGATGTCTCGCCAGCGCTCTGCGTCGGCTGCACGCGTCGCCTCGGCGTCGCCGGCGTT
>QHOD01000150.1:2141-13011 GCA_003218615.1 Verrucomicrobiota bacterium | reverse complement strand
TGTCGAGAAAAACAGCAGCATGCCGAATCCGGCGAAAGTGAGAAAGACGAGCGCGAGATAGAAATTTCGCGTCAGTGCAAACGCGAGCAACGCAATGGAAAACAACCAGACCCCGCCAAGCGCGAGCCGTCGCGCTGTGAAAAGATGTCCATAGGTCGCAACGACGAGCGCGCCGATGAAGGCGCCGGTTCCGCTAGCCGACATCAACAGTCCGTAGCCGTTTGCACCGCGGCCAAGCACGTCGCGCGCAAAGGCCGGCATAAGTACCGCATACGACCAGCCAAAGACGCCCACTGCGAGAAATAGCAGCAGAATCGTGCGCACGCGCTGATGTTGTATTGAGTAGACGATACCGTTCCACGCGTGTTCGCCCGGAGACACGACATGCACCGGACGCTCGAACGGCGGCAACCGCATCATTAACAAGCCGGCGATCACCGCGACAAAGGTCACGCCGTTCAGGAAAAAACACATCGTCACGCCAACCGCGCCAATCATCAAACCCGCGATTGATGGACCGACAACACGCGCGCCGTTTACAATCGAACTGTTGAGCGAGATCGCATTGAGCAAATCTTCGCGGCTTGTCATCTCGACCGTGAACGCCTGGCGCGCAGGCATGTCGAATCCCATCGCTACGCCATTGAGCGCAGCGATAATGATGATAAACAAAGGCGTCGCGAATCCGGCCCAGGCGCCGGCTGCGAGCAAAAAAGCACAAATCATTTGCGCGGTCTGTGTCGCAACGATGATCGAGCGCTTCGGATAAAGATCGGCCAGCGATCCGCCCCAGATCGAAAACAACATCATCGGCGCGCACCCCACGGCAGCGACAACGCCAAGCAGTAATCTCGAATTCGTGATCTGATATACGAACCAACTCATCGCCGTCTGTTGCATCCACGTGCCGATGAGCGAGACGAGCTGGCCCCAGAAAAAGAGTCGATAATTACGATGCCGCAGCGCTCGAAATGTATGCCGCCAGCTGACTCCGCCCACCGGCATGCGGCGCGGCCGGCCACTGACGTCTTCCGGTACGCGTGCGGTTTCAGTGGTCTTCGTCAGCATCGCGAAAGGAAGTTCCAATTTCCAAGCTCCAACATCCAGAGAAACTTCAAAATCCAACATCCAAATTTGGGCAATGCGTTTGGGATCTTGAGAATTGGCGATTGGTGTTTCTTTGGCGATTGGCGTTTGGAGATTGGATGTTCGGCGTTGTTCGAGGCTATCGCGACGATTTATCGCACCGTGCTCGCGTGGTCGAAGAAATTGCGGTAACGATGCATCGTGGAAGTCACCGCGGCCATCCTGTTGCGCAAACGAAAATTCAGCGACACGAGCCTGATCGTCTCGTGGTGCACAGAATCGCTTGGCTGCATCCATACCGTGGCCAAGGGGGCGCGCCGTGCGAAAAGCCCGTTTGCCGGCAAGCTGGATTTGTTCTTCGAAGCGGAAATTCAAATCGCGCGAAGCCGGAAGTCCGATCTGCACACGCTCACGGAAGTCGTGCTCAAAAATCCATTTGGTGGAATCCGCACCAATTACCTGCGCACGCAGACGGCAGCCTATTTTGTCGAGTTAATTGAGATTTGCACAGAGCGCGACCATCACGAACCGGAATTGTTTTCGCTGTTGCGGCGTGCATTCGGTTATCTCGATGCCCACAATCCGAATTTACGCGCAGTCGCACACTTCGAGACTGAGCTGGCACGCATCACCGGCGTGCACGATGCCAAATTACTTAAGGGCGATCCCGCCTTTGCGCTTGGCAATTTGTTCGGGAAGTTACCATTGTCGCGCACGCCACTCTTGAAGACGCTTGCATCCAACGATGCGACACAGCAACTGAAAGAAGAACTCCGATGAAATTGACGATTCGATTTAACTGGCTCGCCTTTATTTTCGCAGCGTTGACGCACACCGCTGTTGCGAACGAAACTTTCAAATTTGACGCATCGCATTCCACAATCGGATTTCGCGTGCATCAATTCTTGGGGACAACCAACGGCAAGTTCAGACAATTTTCGGGAAACATCGATTTTGATCGGCAGCATCCGGGAGGCTCTTCAGTATCAGCCCGAATTCAGGTGAGCAGCATCGATACCGCAATCAAAAAGCGCGACGATCATTTGCGGAGCACCGAATTTTTTAACGCCGGTAAGTTTCCCGAAATCACATTTAAGAGTCGCAGTGTGAGACAAACCGGGCCGCAAAGTGGCGACATCTCGGGCGATCTCACCATGCATGGCGTTACGAAGCCAATCATCTTGCACGTGAAGCTGGCCACGCCTTTGACAAACGAGGCTTTGCCGGAGCGAACCCGTTGGGAGGTCACGGCCGAGCCGCCGCTCAAGCGTGGCGATTTCGGATTAATGTTTGGGAGCGCGACGGAAGCTGTTTCAGGTATCAGCCAGAATGTCGCGATCAAGATCGACATCGAAGCGGTGCGATCGCACTGAGCGCATTTTCTGCTCTTGTCCGGGGTTGGTACACCAATGGAAATTACGCCGCTTGGAGATTCCGCGCTGATCGTGCGCGTCCGCGACCGATTTGAAGACGCACCTCAGGAGACTCTCAGCGACGTCCTCCGCACATTTCGGCGGCTCCAAAACGCAGATATTCCCGGTGTCATCGAACTCGCACCGGCTTACACCACGGTCGCGATTTTTTTCGATCCGCTTCAGGTCGCCAAAGCCGGGGCTAAACCGAATCAAGCGTTCGATTGGCTGGCGGAGCGAGTTCGCGCTGCTGTAGCCGTGATCGGTGATCGCGGCAGGCCTCGGACTTTGCCCGTGCGAGTCATTCAAATTCCAGTTTGTTACGATCCGGAATTTGCGTTCGATTTGGATCATGTCGCAGCGCGCGCGCACGTCTCATCGCGCGAAGTTGTCGATCTTCACAACGCGGCCGAATATCGCGTGAGCTGCGTTGGGTTCGTTCCCGGTTTTCCATTTCTTTCAGGTCTGCCTAAGAAATTGGCCACGCCGCGTCGGGCCACGCCGCGAAAAGAAATCCCTGCCGGCTCCGTCGCGATCGGTGGCGCGCAGACCGGCATTTATCCGATGCGATCTCCTGGTGGGTGGAACGTGATTGGCCGGACACCATTACGACTGTTCGATCCGGAAAACGATCCTCCAGCACTTTTACGAGTCGGCGATCGCGTACAGTTTCACTCCATCACGCGTGAAGAGTTCGAAGTGTTGATGCAATGAGCGGTTTACAGTCGTGAATGCGATCGCCATCCGCGCCGGTTTTCTGACGTCCATCCAGGATTTGGGACGAACCGGGTTTCGCCAATTCGGCGTTTCCTTAGGCGGCGCGCTCGATTCGTTCGCATTGCGCGTGGCTAATCTTCTTGCGGGTGGTGATGAATCTGCAGCGGGACTTGAAATCAGCTTTGGCGGTCTGCAATTGCGTTTCGCGGACGAACGAATCGTCGCTTGGTGTGGCGGCGGATTCGACGTTCGAATTGGATCGACGTCGTTGCCGGCCGGCCACAGAGCTTTAGCGCGCGCGGGTGACGAGCTAAAATTCAATCACGCACAATCGGGATGTCGATGTTGGCTCGCAATCTCAGGCGGAATCGATGTTCCGTTTGTTCTGGGAAGCCGCGCCACGGATTTGCGGGCAAATTTCGGCGGGTTCAATGGTCGGGCATTGCGGGATGGCGATGCTATTCGGCTTGGCACACGACCGGGATCAGCGATCCCGGCTACAACCATTTCTTCGTGGAGCGCGCCGAAGCCGTGGTCACAAACAGCCAGTTCTGCTCCCATACTTCGATTTGTCCGCGGCGCGGATTGGAACAGCTTCAATGCTTCAATGCTTCAACGCTTCACGAGCGAATCCTTCGGCGTATCGTCCGATTCAGACCGCATGGGTGTGCGATTGGCTGGCCCTGAATTGCAACGAACCGACGATGTCGATCTTATCTCCGAAGCGGTCGCGCCTGGCACGATCCAGGTTCCGCCAGGCGGCCAGCCGATTTTGCTTTTGGGAGATTGCCAAACGATCGGCGGTTATCCGAAAATCGCGCACGTGGTCACGGTCGATCTTGGTATCGCGGCACAACTTCGCCCTGGAGACACGGTCCGGTTTCGGGAAATCTCATTGCCCGAAGCGCATCGCCTGCTTTTTGAGCGTGAACAGGAACTGGAGCGCTTTCGAATCGGACTGAGCTTGCAGAACAAATGAACCTGACCGTCGATCTTAACGCCGACCTTGGTGAAGGAGCGGGGCATGACGATGAACTGTTCGAACTCATCAGCTCTGCGAACATCGCGACCGGTTTTCACGCGGGCGATGCCGATACAATGCACGCCGCGGTTTCTATCGCGAAGGCGCACGGGGTAGCTGTCGGAGCGCATCCGAGTTTTTTCGATCGCGAGAATTTCGGTCGCAAGGAATTGGAGATACCTGACCAGGAAGTGTTTGATGCCGTGGCCTATCAGCTCGGAATTTTTCAAGCGATCGCTTCTGCCCTTGATGTGCAACCCAACCATGTAAAGCCACACGGCGCACTTTATAACATGGCGGTGCGCGACGACAGACTGGCCGATGCGATCGCGCGGGCCATCGCATCAGTCGATCCGAAGCTAATTCTGTTTGCACCGGACAACAGCCAGCTCGCCCGAGCCGGCGAGGCGCATGGTTTGCAACTCGCACGCGAAATTTTCGCTGATCGCAATTACTTGAACGACG
The DNA here is from genome assembly GCA_003218615.1 of Verrucomicrobiota bacterium. Classification (GTDB taxonomy): domain Bacteria; phylum Verrucomicrobiota; class Verrucomicrobiia; order Chthoniobacterales; family UBA10450; genus Udaeobacter. Next base: position 8,310 of record QHOD01000150.1, on the reverse strand, counting down.
GCTGGCTCGTTCCGCGCACGCGGCCGGACGCATTGCTCGGCGATCCAAAAGAAGGAGCCCAGCGCGTCCTGCGGATGTTGCGGGAAGGTAAAGTGCAATCTGTCGAAGGCCGCGATGTCGATGTGCGCGGCGAAACCATTTGCGTTCACGGCGACACACCTGGCGCGGTCGAGTTCGCGCGCGAATTGCGAATGCAACTCGAACATGAAGGCGTCAGAATCACCGCGCCGCAGAGTTCGTTGTGAGCGACACGATCGACCAGCGGCAGCCATCCGGGCTCGTTCGCGCGCTCGGACCGGTCGACGCGACGATGATCGTGATTGGCTCGATGATCGGGTCGGGCATCTTCATCACCAACGATGATGCCGCGCGCCGGCGGCGTTTATGTCTTCTTGCGCGAAGCATACGGTCCGCCGGTTGGATTTTTGTACGGCTGGACGCTGTTTCTTGTTATTCAGACTGGAACCATCGCCGCGGTGGCGATTGCGTTCGCAAAATTTTTCGGCGTCTTTGTGCCATCGGTTTCGCCGGACAATTACCTGATTGCGCCAATCTCGTTCGGTGGGTACGCGATCAGCTTGTCGCTGGAACAATTGGTCGCGATTGCGTTGATCGCGCTGCTGACGTGGACGAACACGCGCGGGCTTGAAGTTGGAAAAATCATCCAGAACACATTCACCTTTGTAAAAACAGCCGCGCTGGCTGCTGTGGTCGTGATTGGCTTGTGCCTAGGCTGGAGTGCCAATTCTGCAGCGCTGAGCTCAAATTGGTGGAATTCGTGGGCCAACGGCTGGAGCCCGCAGATCGCACAGCCCGGCTTCACACGTGTCGGCGGGCTTGCGCTCGCGCTGCTTTTTGGAAGATCAATGGTGGGCCCGCTTTTCGCGCAGACCGCCTGGACAAATGTTACGTTTGTCGGCAGCGAAGTGCGCGACCCGGGAAAGAATCTTGTGCGAGCGCTCGTGGCGGGCTGCGGCATCGTAGTTGTCCTTTATTTGCTCGCCAACATCGCCTACCTGGCTGTGCTGCCGTTTCCGGAAATCCAGCAGGCGCCGCAGAATCGCGTGGCTGTGGCAATGATGAACGCCGTGTTCGGTCATCCGGGCGCGATGTGCATGGCTGCAGCGATCATGATTTCCACGTTCGGTTGTAACAACGGCCTGATTCTTTCTGGCGCTCGCGTTTACTTTGCGATGGCGCGCGATCGATTATTTTTTCAAAGAGTCGCGGCCACAAATCATTTTCATGTTCCTGCGGCAGCGCTGGTCGCACAGGCAATCTGGACTGCGTTTCTGGCGTTGCCGCGCACGGTGACAATCAACGCCGCGACACATGCGGTCACTTACGGAAATGTTTACAATCAACTGCTCGAATACATTGTCTCCACGGACTTGCTCTTTTACGTTCTAATGATTGGCGCGTTAATGATTTTGCGGCACAAAAAACCGGATGCAGAGCGCCCATACTGCACCTGGGGTTATCCGGTCGTGCCGATCTTTTCGATTTTGCTTGCCGGATTGTTAATCGTCGATCTTACCTGGCTCGCGCCGGCCACTTCTGGAATGGGAATTTTGATCGTACTAACCGGAGTGCCAGTCTACTTCTTCTGGCGTAAACTCGCTGCGGCCTGAACCAATCCATTTCGCGTTCGATACACGAACTCTCTTTGTATGCCTGCAAAATCAAAGAAACAGCAAATGGCGGCTGGCGCAGCGCTCGCCGCGAAGCGCGGGAAACGTTCGAAGTCGTCGCTCAAAGGCGCTTCGCGAGGGATGTACAAATCGATGAGCAAACAGGAGCTGCGCAGGATGGCCAAGACCAAGCGCAAAAAGCTGCCGACGAAAAAGCGCCGCTAGAAAATTGGCGAAGCTTAACGGGTAGACGAGACTGTTGCCTCATCCTTTCTGCATTATCTCTATCACCTCTTTCAGAGGCTCCGCGCTAACCTTGCTTGTCCCTGTAAACGGGTGGTCAAGTATATATATCAAAAATAAAATCAACGTGATCGTCACCGTGAGCGCGGTTGTTATCATGTACTGCGCCTTGATGTTCTTCATCCCGAAGAAATAGGTGTACGAAACTGTGATGACCGCGCCAACAAGCAAGACGAGCCAGATAACGGATGGCACCGTATTATTACCTGCAAATATCATGAGTCTGCGGTACTGAGCGAGGTTGTTTAATCGCCTTAATGTTTCGGCGTATAGCTCTTTGTTGGGAATCGATTTCTCATCCGTCTGATAGAACAGCGTCGCGAGTTTTCGATGGGCTCCGCCGGAATAAAGGCTTATCCCGCCCTGTGACATTCTTTTCACCTCATCATTATAAACTGAAGCGACATAATCCCTTATTCCCTGCTGTATTATTTTATTGGCAGGCTCAGGAAATCCTTCCGCACTGTGAAAAATATCAAGGGCCTCGCTGGCTTCCATTTGCAGGTTTTTTGTGGCGTCGTCATACCCAGTCCACGTCACAAACACAACAAAAGCGACCATCACCCCGTAAAACAGTCCGAACGCATTAAAGATTATGGCACCTACTTCGTGGTTCTCTTTTAACACTTCCGCCGAATACTTCCTTCGCACCAGGTGAAGTCCGGCCAACGCAACTGCACTGGTGAGAGCCGAGACAATCAAAAATGAAAACGCTATCGGTAAATGAAGTAGGAATTGCATAAGCCCTTTACTGTTTTTCGAGAAAATCCCGCCGAGTTGGCAAGATAAAAGAAGCTAAGGTCGACGGCAAAATATTCCCGGCCAGAGCCTTGGCCTTCTATTGCGCGGTATTCAACAAATCAATCTAAGCGTGCGTGGCCAACGCGCGGAACACGCGCAATTGGCCGATATCGTATTTGCCAGCGAGCAGTGCATTAACATCCCCGAGATTTCCGTTGGTTGTCTGCCGGAACGCCCCGGCAATTTCCTCCTGCTCACCCGCCGTAAAGAATCGATCTGGCGCGAGCGGTTCGCCGCGCTCAATCGCAGCGACGAGGTGTCCGTAAATCGTGCCGCACACGAACCCGCGCGTGCGAGAGATTTCATCGACAGATTCGCCGTTCCGAAAACGCCGGAGGGTCTCCGATTGACTGTCGTTTAGTCCGGGGTGACGCCGCCTTGACCGCAGGGCACCCGTAAACGTCTGGCGCGGCTTCGTCGCGAGATAATCAGTGATTTCAGCGAGGAACGGTTTCGCAAAATCTTTTAGTTTCTGCGCCCCGACGCCGGGGATTCGCCGAAACTCGCTCGCGGTTGTCGGATATGCGCGCGCCATTTCACGGAGCGATACATCGGAAAAAATTACATACGCAGGCACATCGCGTTCGTCGGCCAGCTTCCGGCGCCTGGTACGCAAACGTTCGAATAACGCTTCATCACATTCGATTTCGCCAGCGCCGCCTTTCGCGCGCTGTTGTGAAATGTCGATCTGCTTCGTGAGCGTGATGGGTGTCCGCTCTCGCAAAGTATCCAGACCGTCTTTTGTGAGTTTCAACGTCGCGAATTTGCCGGGCGCGCATTCGATCAGCCCCAGCCGCAACAACTCGCGCCCAATCGCCTGCCATGCGTCGCGTTTCAAATCGCGTCCGATCCCGTAGGTGGAAAGCTGATCGTGCCTGCGCTGCCGGATCGCCTGAGTGTCGGCGCCGGTTAGCACTTCGACGACGTGATTAAGGCCGAATCCGAATCCGCTTTTGGCGCAGATCCGGTGAACGCATGAGAGGAATTTTTGCGCGGGGATTGTACCGTCAAACGTTTCGCGCGGCGTGAGGCAATTATCGCAGCCATTGCACGACGGCTGATCGTATTCTTCGCCGAAATAGCGCAACAACGTCGCGCGCCGGCACTCGCGGGTTTCGGCGTAATGCACCATTTGCCGGAGCTGCTCGCGCGCGATGCGTTGCTCGCTTTCGCTTTTCTCATCGATGAAATGCGTTTGCTTGACGACATCGCTCGCGCTGAAAAGGAGCGCGCATTCGCTCGGCAACCCATCGCGCCCGGCGCGGCCCGTCTCCTGATAATAGCTTTCGATGTTCTTTGGCAGATCGTGATGAACGACGAACCGCACGTTCGGTTTATTGATTCCCATCCCGAAGGCGATCGTCGCCGTGATCACCCGCGCGTCATCTCGCAGGAACAGCTCTTGATTTTGGGTGCGCTCCCTGACCGTAAGACCGGCGTGATACGGTTTCGCCTTTACCCCGTCCTCGCTCAGGTTTCTTGCCAGCGAGTCCGTCGTTTTTCTGCTAGCGCAGTAAACGATCCCGCTGTCGTTAGGCCGGCCGCGAATGAATGCGAGCAGTTGTTGGTACGGTGCCGATTTCGGAACGACGCGATAACTGAGATTCGGTCGATTAAAGCTGGCGACATAACAGCGCGGATCGCTCAGATCGAGCTGCTTGAGGATGTCCGCGCGGACTCGTTCGGTTGCAGTCGCAGTGAGTGCCATAATCGGCACATCCGGCAAATGTCTCCGCAACTTTTTCAATTCGCGATATTCCGGCCGGAAATCGTGACCCCATTCACTGATGCAATGCGCCTCGTCGATTGCGATCTGCGCAACGTTCCAGTTCCGCGCCCGTTCCAGAAAGGTGTCGAGCATCAAGCGTTCTGGTGCGACGTAAAGCAGCTGGTACTCGCCACGATGAAGCCGGCGCAGCCGCGCGACCGCTTCATCTCGATCTAACGCCGAATTCAAGAACGTCGCTGCGATCCCGCTCGTTTGCAGCGCATCGACCTGATCTTTCATCAGTGAAATCAAAGGCGACACCACGATTGTCAGCCCATCGCGGAGGAGTGCCGGCAACTGAAAACAAAGCGACTTCCCGCCACCGGTCGGCATCAACGCAAATACGTCGCGGCCAGCCAGCGCGTCGGTGACGATTTCTTCCTGCAGCGGCCGAAATTCATCATAACCAAAACTCTTCTTCAGCGCACCGCGCAAATCCATTGGGCTGTTTTAGCGAAATGCTGCGGGCTGCAACAGCGAATTAGACACGCCGTTCTTTGATCGACAATAAAATATCCGCAATAGCATCGCCGCGCGGCTTGGCGCCGAGATTGCCTTTGCCGTGAACCCGAACGCTGACGGCGTTGGCGCCCATGTCGCGCTTTCCGATCACGAACATGGTGTGAACTTTCATTTGTTCGGCGCGCTGGATTTTGCCGTTGATGTTGTCGCTGCTCTTGTCGATCTCGGCGCGAACTTGCTGTGCGCGTAATTCATTTAAGATCGACATCGAATAATCGAGCACTTTCGTGTCATCGCCTATCGGCAAAATGCGGACCTGCTCGGGAGCGAGCCAGAGCGGGAAATTGCCGGCGTAATGCTCGATCAAAAAACCGATGAAACGTTCGTGCGTGCCGAGCGGCGCGCGATGGATGCAGATCGGGATCTTGTCGATGTTGTCGCGGTCTTTATACCGAAGATCAAAATTGCGCGGCTGGGAGAAATCGACTTGGTTCGTCGCGATGGAAAACTCGCGTCCGATCACGCTCCATGCTTGCACGTCGATCTTCGGCCCGTAAAACGCCGCTTCGTTTGGAACTTCGACGTAATTGATTCCTGAATTTTTCAACACATTCCTCGTCATTATTTCGGTTTGTTTCCAAAGATCCGGTTCATCGACAAATTTCTGACCGAGCTTCGTTGGATCATGCGTTGAGAACCGCATCAGGTATTTCTCGATCCCGAAAAGCTTGAAATATTTCAGATACATCTCGTTGACGGCATTGAACTCCGCTTCGAACTGCTCGGGTGTGCAGTAGATATGCGCGTCGTTCATCTGCAACGAGCGCACCCGCATTAGGCCGAATAACTCGCCGCTTTTCTCGTAGCGATAATCCGTCCCATACTCCGCCAGCCGCAGTGGCAGATCGCGATAACTTCTCGGTACCGCGGCAAACAACTTGTGGTGATGCGGACAGTTCATCGCTTTGAGGTAGTAGCGGCTCCGAGCGAGCATCTCGTTTCTCTTGAGAGTGTGAGCTGTTAGCTCGCGCTTGCTACTTTCGAGTCGTTCAAATGTCTCACGATGATCTATCGCGGCTTCTTCCATTTTTAAGCCGGTGAAAATGCGCTCGAAAGTTGCGATCTGTTTCTGCTTTTCATCAATTGTAGCCTCTAAGGCCGCGATTTGGCGCTCATCTGCGAGGTCAAATTTCAGTTCCATCGG
>QHOD01000150.1:0-2078 GCA_003218615.1 Verrucomicrobiota bacterium | reverse complement strand
CGCCGCGCGGCAGGAACATCGGGAGGCCAGGGCCTACGTCGTCGTCGAAAACAAACAGCTCGAGTTCGCGTCCGAGCTTGCGATGATCGCGCTTCTTCGCCTCCTCGAGCATGGCGAAATAGTCATCGAGTTCCTTCTTCGTTTTGAACGCGGTGCCGTAAACACGCTGCAGCTGCGGATTCTTTTCGTCGCCTTTGTAATAAGCGCTCGCCACGTTGGTGAGCTTAAACGCGCCAATGTTTCCTGTGCGCATCACGTGCGGCCCGGCGCACAGATCGATAAAGTCGCCGCTCCGATAGAGTGAGATTTTTTCGTCAGGCGGTATGTTTTCGATGATGTCGATCTTGAATTTGCTCGGCTCGGGTCGTTCGCCCAACGCGGCGAGGCGACCTTTTTTTCCAAGATCGAGCGCTTCATCGCGCGAAACTTCCAGTCGCTCGAACGGATGGTTCGCTTTGATCTCCTTTTTCATCTCGGCCTCGATCTTCTCGAAATCGTCGGGCGAAATGCGGTGCGGAAGATCGACATCGTAATAAAACCCGTTTTCCACCGGCGGCCCGGCAGCGAATTGCGCTTCCGGCCAAAGCTTCAAAATCGCCGTGGCGAGTACATGAGATGCCGAGTGACGAAGCCGCTCGATGTCGGTCATCGTCGCGCGTTGTTCTAGTGTTTTGCGTTCCTCATCCATTGGTAAAAGCTGGTGAAATTAACCACGAAGCTCACGAAGGACACGAAGAATTTGCTCGCGAGCGCCGCACCAACGGGTTGTCACACAATCGTAACTTGGCATATATCGCATGTTCTTTGTAATCTCGGTTCACCGATTACACTGCGCTCATGAATCCTGCAGAGCTTTTTCGTCAAGATTCCGGCACCCTCGACCTCGGGGCCGGTGATTTTCTTTTTCGCGAAGGAGAAAGCGGCGACAAAATGTATGTATTGCTCGAAGGGGACGCGGATATCATGGTGAGCGATCTCGTCGTGGAAACTGCAGGTCCCGGTGCGCTCTTGGGCGAGATGGCGTTGATCGATAACAGTCCCCGCACCGCGAGCGTGGTAGCAAAAACGCCCTGCCGACTGGCAAAGGTTGACCGGCGGCGATTCCATTTTCTCGTTCAGCAGACGCCACATTTCGCGACGCATGTGATGAAGACGCTTGCTAACCGCCTGCGTCACATGAACGCTCTCGCGGCGGCACAATAGGAAATCTCGACAAACGCACAGCGCCTTGTGCTTTCTCGGGAGCGCACTTGGCGTTATTCTTCGGCGTGCGACGAGTTTCGCAACTGCTGATTTTTGTTCTGTTCGCCGCGACCGGATGCGGGCAAAGGCCTGCACCGGTCAGCGACTTCGCAAGCGAACGACAGAGAATGGTGCGGGAGCAGTTGATGTCGCGCGGCATTCACGACGAACGCGTGCTGGCCGCGATGTCGAAAGTCCCGCGCGAGGAGTTTGTCCCGGCGGATGAGCGCGCTGCTGCTTACACCGACAATCCATTGCCGATTGGTTATGATCAGACGATCTCGCAACCCTATATTGTTGCTTTTATGACGGAACAGTTGCATCCGAAACCGAGCGATCGCGTTTTGGAAATTGGTACCGGCTCCGGTTATCAGGCGGCGATTTTGGCAGACCTAGTGGCTGAAGTTTACACGATTGAAATCGCTGAGCCGCTGGCGAGAAACGCGGAGGCGACTCTCGTGCGTCTTGGTTATAAAAACGCACATATGAAAGTAGGCGATGGTTACAAGGGTTGGCCGGAAAACGCGCCGTTTGACGCGATCACCGTGACCTGTGCGCCCGACCGCGTTCCTCGACCGCTTACCGATCAACTGAAAGAAGGCGGACGCATGATTATTCCCGTCGGTGATCGATTCGCGCAGCAGCTGTACCTTCTCGAAAAGAAAAACGGTCAGCTGAAAGAAAGCGCCGTGTTGCCTGTACGTTTTGTGCCGATGACTGGGGAAGCGACCAAGCAAAAGTAAATAGTGATCAGTGATAACCCCGCGCTGGACTAAACGAGATCCTTCGACTTCGCTCAGGATGACAAGCTAGTGGCTTGTCACTTGATCGCGGCC
>QHOD01000149.1 GCA_003218615.1 Verrucomicrobiota bacterium | reverse complement strand
TCTAAAAAGTCGCTTCTGAAAATGAACCTGCGCGAATTCTGCAATGAAACGTTGAGTGATTCGCCTGCACCGGGAGGCGGTTCGGTAGCGGCGTTAATGGGCGCGTTGGGCGCGTCGCTTGGCGGAATGGTGGCCAATCTGTCGGCCGGCAAACGCGGCTGGGACGATAAGATCGAGTATTTCAGCAATTGGGCGGTGAAAGCACAGCAACTCAAAGACGAATTGCTCTCACTTGTGGATGAAGATGCCACCGCCTTCAACAAAGTGATGGATGCATTCGCATTGCCGAAAGAATCCGCGGAAGAAAAAGTGGCGCGCTCAGCGGCAGTCGAAAAGGCCACGAAATATGCGGCAGAGATTCCGTTGAGGGTGATGAAAACAGCATCCAGGTCGTACGAACTGCTTTCGGAGATGGCGGAAAGCGGAAACCCGGCATCGATTTCAGATGTTGGCGTTGGGGCTCTCGCAACGTACGCGTGTGTTGAAGGAGCAGCGTTGAATGTACGGATCAATCTGGGTCAATTGAAGGACGAGAAATTCAAATCGGATCTTCGGGAAAAAGTTCGAAAGGTCCGCGCCGAATCCGAATCGCGGTGCAAAGCGATCAATCAAATTGTGGAAAGCAAGCTTGGGTAGGGCGCGAGCGCCAGGGCGCGCGATTGGCGCACCGAAAGATTGTAAGATTACAGGATTTGTGAGTCATCTGGTTGTTCTTCACGCATCGCAGCTTGTCGCGGTAGCAGGTCCGAACAGACCGCGCGTTGGCTCCGAGATGTCCGATCTCGCGATCATTCGCGACGGCGGCATGCTTATTCGCGACGGTAAGATCGACATCGTCGGTTCGAGCGCGGAGATCGAAAAAAACGCGACCGACTGCGAGATTATCGATGCCGGCGGCCGAGTTGTCCTGCCGGGATTTGTTGATGCACATGCGCATCCGGTTTTTGCGGGAAATCGTCTCGACGATTTTGACCGACGCGCTAAAGGCGAAACTTACGAGCAAATTGCGGCAGCAGGCGGTGGGATTTGGTCAACTGTGGAGAAGACACGCGCGGCAAGCGAGGCCGATCTTCTCAACCAAGCCACGAAGCATGCCAATTGGTTTTTGAAAGGCGGAACGACGACGGTCGAAGCGAAATCGGGTTACGGACTTACGGTTGAAGATGAGGTGAAGATTTTGCGTGTGATTCGCCGGCTGAATGAGGAAACGTCAATTGAGTTTGTGCCCACATTCCTCGGCGCCCACGCGGTTCCGCGCGAATGGCGGCAGTCGGAATATGTCGATCTTGTGATCAACGAAATGTTGCCGCGTGTTGCGGCGGAAAAACTGGCCGAGTTTTGCGACGTGTTTTGCGAGCACGGTTATTTCGATGTCGAGCAATCGAGGAGGATTTTGGCCGCGGGGAAGAAGCTTGGACTCAAGCTGCGAATGCATGCCGATCAACTCACCAATTCCGGCGGCGCGAAACTGGCAGGTGAATTGAACGCGACAACGGCGGACCATTTGGAACAAACGGAAGAGGAGGGGATCGCGGCGATGCGATCCGCCGGCGTCCAGCCGGTTTTGCTGCCAGGGTCCGTGTATGCCCTTGGATCGAAACGTTATCCCCGCGCCCGCGAGATGATTGACGCCGGACTCGCGGTCGTCATCGCGACGGATTTTAATCCCGGGTCGTCACCAACAACGTCAATGCCGATGATTTTGTCGCTTGCGTGCACACATATGAAAATGTCGCCCGCGGAAGCGATCACCACATCGACAATCAATGCGGCTTATTCGTTAAACCGCGGTGACAAGATCGGTTCACTCGAACCGGGGAAGCTCGCGAACTTTTCGATTTTTGATTGCGAAGATTATCGCGAGCTCGCGTATTGGTTCGGATTTCCACAAACGCATTCGGTTTACGTGCGCGGCGAGCGGGTAGTGGACAAAAATTAATGCGGCGCTCATAGAGCGCCGCTACAGTACGGGTCATGAAGGTCGAAGTTGAAACGCAGCCGGGGTCCGTTTCCATGCTGCAAATCGAGTTGCCACCAGAAGAGGTTTCGAAGGAATGGGACGCGATCGCGAACAGTTTTGCGCGGTTTGCCAAAATTCCCGGCTATCGGCCCGGTAAAGCGCCGCGTGCAGTGATTGAAAAGAGATTTCGCAAGGAGATTCACGACGAGCTGACAAAGAAGCTCGTCTCCAGAAGTTATCACGACGCAATCGAGCAGAAACAATTGCGCGTGGTCTCATTGACGAACGTGGAGGACGTCCAATTCGGGGATGACAAATCGATGCGGTTTCGAGCGACGGTCGTAACCGCGCCTGAGTTTGAACTGCCGGAATACAGGAACATTCCGGTGCAATTGCCGGACACGAGAGTTTCTGAGGCGGAAGTTGACGCGGCGCTAGAACGCTTGCGCGAGCAATCAGCCGATTTTGCCGATGTTTCGGAGCGCGGACTGCAAATGGAAGATTTTGCCGTTTTCGACTTCGAAGGGGCGATCGAAGGCAGGCCGATCAGTGAAATTGCGCCGAACGCGAGCAAGAATTTGCATGGCGGTAAAAAGTTCTGGCTCCATGTTGCACCGGAGAATTTTCTGCCGCGATTTTGCGAACAAATCGTCGAAATGAAGCGAGGCGAGACGCGCAGCGTGCAGGTTGAATTCCCGGCGGAATTTCCGGTGGCCGAGCTTGCCGGAAAGAAGGCGGACTATGCCGTGACCTTAAACGAAATCAAACAGAAGGTCCTTCCAGCGATCGACGATGCGTTTGCGGCCCGGCTTGCGCCCGGAAAAACAATTGCCGATCTTCGTCACATGATCGAACACGATCTCGAGCACGAAAAAGAACACGAGATCGAACGGGCGAAGGAATCGCAGATCGTCAAGTTTCTCCACGAACATACCGCTTTTGATTTGCCGCTGCCGCTTTTGAAAAGTGAAACGCGGCGCGCATTGAACGAACTGGTGCATGGCAATCGCGCGCGCGGTGTGCCTGACGATATTTTGAAAGGCAAAGAGAAGGAACTGGTGGAAGGGGCGGGCTCCCTCGCGGCGCACAGGTTGAAGACGAATTTCATTCTGAGCCGCATCGCCGAGCGTGAAAAGATCGAAGTGTCGCGTGAAGAACTCGACGCACGCATTCGTGAAGAGGCCGCGCGTTATGACATTTCTGTGGACAAAATGCGCAAGGAACTGCAGGAACACGATGGGCTTAATGGCCTGGCAGAACAGCTCCTCCTCGGTAAGACTCTTGATTTCCTGAAGGCGAATGTTAGCGTCGAGAAGACGCAAGAACCCGCTGCAGTGGAAGAAAAATCATGAGTATATCCAATGAAAATTTGTCGCAATCGGTGCTGATTCCGATGGTAGTCGAGCAGACCGGCCGGGGCGAGCGCAGCTACGATATCTACTCAAGGTTGCTCAAGGACCGGATCGTTTTCATTGGGACGCCGATGGACGATCACATTGCCAACCTGGTCATCGCGCAGTTGCTCTTTTTGCAAATGGAGGACTCGAAGAAGGACATCAACATCTACATCAACTCGCCGGGTGGATCGGTAACGGCAGGACTAGCGGTTTACGATACCATGCAGTTCCTGACGTGCGATGTGACAACGTATTGCCTCGGCATGGCTGCAAGCATGGCTGCAGTTCTGCTTTGCGCCGGCACGAAAGGCAAACGGTTCGCGCTGCCGAATTCCGATATCATGATCCACCAGGTCTCTGGGGGGGCGCAGGGAGCGGCGAGCGACGTCGAGCGTCAGGTCGATTACATGTTTAAGCTGAAAAAGCGCCTCATCAAAATTATCGCGCAGCATACCGGCAAAAGTGAAGAGCAGGTACGGCTGGATTCCGACCGCGATTACTACATGTCGGCCCAGGAGGCGAAAGAATACGGCTTGGTGGACGAAGTGATTAAGTCTCGCAAGGAAGTGAAGCTGCTTGACGGCGCCACGCCTCCTTCCGTAGATCGCTCGGTACAAGTCGCTGAAGCGGCTTTACCACGGAAGGTCGGCGGATAAGACTACCTTTTCTAGCAAGCAAATATGGCGCGCGCTTCCAACCTCACCATGTGCTCGTTCTGTGGCAAAAGCCACGCCGAGGTGCGCAAATTAATCGCCGGACCGGGCGTTTATATCTGCGACAGCTGTATAAACGTTTGTAAAAGCATTCTCGATAAAGAGCTTAGCGAGGATGCCCGGCGCCAGTCGTCCAACATTCGCGTGCCGAAACCGGCAGAAATCAGGCGTTTGCTCGACCAATATGTGGTCGGCCAGGAGGTTGCGAAAAAGACGCTCTCGGTGGCCGTGCACAACCATTACAAGCGGGTGCTGCAAACCTCGACTACCCCCACGCCGGCTGAGGCGTCGGCGACGTTCCAGCCCGATCCACTTGCAGACGTGGAAATCGAGAAAAGCAATATTCTGCTGATTGGCCCGACCGGCTCGGGCAAGACGCTGCTGGCCAAGACGCTGGCCAGGATTCTCGACGTGCCGTTTTGCATTGCCGATGCGACCACGCTAACTGAAGCCGGCTACGTCGGCGAGGATGTCGAGAACATCATCTTGCGTCTGCTACAGAACGCCGATTACGATGTGAAACGCGCCGAGATCGGCATAGTTTACATCGACGAAATCGACAAGATCGGCCGCAAAACCGACAACGTGAGTATCACGCGCGATGTCTCGGGCGAAGGCGTACAACAGGCGCTTTTGAAGATTTTGGAGGGCAGCACCTGCAATGTTCCTCCGCAAGGCGGACGCAAACATCCGCACCAGGAATATATCCAGGTCAATACCGACAAAATTCTGTTCATTTGTGGCGGCGCCTTCATCGGGCTCGACAAAATTATTCAAAAACGCATCGGCCAAAAAGTGATGGGCTTTGGCAGCCCGACGCTCGAAGTCGAGGAAGCGTTGCGAAAGCAGGCCATCCGCCATGTTGAACCGGAAGACTTGCTCGCTTTCGGGATGATTCCGGAATTCATCGGTCGGCTACCGGTAGTGAGCTGTCTCGATGCGCTAACCGAGGAAGAGATGGTCGCGATTTTGACCGAGACAAAAAACGCGATGGTCAAGCAGTACACCAAGCTCTTCTCGATGGAAGGCGTGCGGCTGACAGTGACGAAAGACGCGTTGCGGGCTCTTGCGGCGCAAGCGGTCACGAAAGGAACAGGAGCGCGTGCTCTGCGGTCGATGCTCGAGAGGATCATGCTTGATATCATGTACGACGTGCCGAGCCGGGAAGATATCGCCGAGGTCACGATCAATCGCGCTGTGGTGGAAGGCAAAAAACTTCCGCTCATTCGTAAAAAGCAAGACAAGACTGCGGCCTAGCGGCCTTCCATCGACGTTTAACGGTTACAAGCGTTACAAAGGTTAAAACGGTTGCGTTGTAACGTTGGAACTTTTTAGCGTTCGCCTTCCCGCATGCGCGTCGCCCTGCTCAACACTGGCACGGAGTTATTGCTCGGCGATGTGCGCGATGCGCACCTTGTGTTCATCGCACACGAGATTTTTCCGTTAGGCTTGCGCATTGCGGAGCAACGCACTGTGCCAGACGACATGGCGATTCGAGATGCGCTCGCGGATTTATTTACGCGCACTGAAATTCTGTTTGTGACTGGCGGGCTGGGCCCAACCACGGACGACATCACGCGTGACGTGGTCGCCAATGTACTCGGACTGGAATTGCGTCAGGATCCGCAACTTTTGTCTTCGCTTAGGAAAAGACTTAATGCGCGTGGAATCAAATGGACTCCGAGCATCGGCCGGCAGGCCGAGGTTCCTGCTGGCGCACAGATTCTCGCCAACGAAAATGGAAGCGCGTCCGGATTATACTTGAAGCCGAATATCAATCCTCAGGTTCCTTCGCCCCATCTCATTGTCCTGCCCGGGCCACTGCGCGAGCTCCAACCGATGTTTCGAGCTTCCGTGATGCCGATCCTTCTTTCGATCACGCAAGTTCCACCATCGATAAAGCGACGGCTCTACAAGATCGCGGGTATGGGCGAGTCGATTGTCGAGGAAGCGATCGGCGAAAAAGTTCTCGCCATTCCGGGCGTCGAGCTCGGTTATTGTGCGCGCCCTGGAGAAGTCGATGTGCGAATTATCGGCGAACGCAGCGCGCTCGATCGCGCCGATCAAATTGTTCGACAAGAAGTCGGTGAAGCGATTTTTACTGCTGATGACGAGACTCTCGAGGAAGTAGTGGTGAAGCTGCTAACCCAGCGCAAAGAAACACTCGCGTTTGCCGAGTCCTGCACCGGCGGATTGCTGGCAAATCGCATTACAAATGTGCCGGGCGCCTCGGAAGTTTTTGTTGCTGGCTACGTTTGTTACGCCAATCAAGCCAAGATCGACATGTTGGACGTCGATCCGAAATTAATCGAGAAGCACGGTGCTGTGAGCGGGAGAGTCGCGCGCGCGCTGGCCGAACAGGCACGCGCGCATGCAAGATCGACATATGCGCTTGCGACAACCGGGATTGCTGGACCGGGCGGCGGTTCGCCGGAAAAACCAGTTGGAACGGTTTACATGGCGCTTGCCGCGCCAGGCAAGACCGTGGCGAAGAAATTCTTCTTCCCGACCGATCGCAAGACGTTTAAGCAGCTGACGGCGCAGGCTGCGCTTGACCTGCTGCGTCGAAGGTTGATCAGCTGTGTGTAGGAGGCGCGTGTCCTCACGCGCGGGACCCCGTTAAAATTGCGGCTGAGGACAGCCGCGACTACAGTGAAGAGATCGTCGATCTTGACTCAGTAGTCGCCGACGTCCACAGGCGTGCCCACTTTTGTGTAGTCGTAAAATAATTTTGCGCCGTCAACTGATTGACGGATGCAGCCATGCGAAGCGGGATAGCCCGGCAAAATTCCGACATGCATGCCCACTCCGTCTTCAGTCAACCGAAGGAACCACTTCATCGACGCGCCTGCGAAATGCGTGCCGCTCGGAGCCGAATCGATTCTGGCGCTAACTCCAGCGCGCACCACGCGTCCCGAACCATCCACAAAGTCGCCGTACAGGCTAGAATGGTGATTCGGGTCTTTCTCAAGCACGTGCATCTGGCCTGTGGGCGACTCGTGTCCGCGTTTGCCGGATGAAATTGGACCATCGGCCACGATTTCGTCGCCGATCATGAGGTAAGCCCGCTGCTTTGGAATCGAGACCACGATGCGCGTGTTGTCCTGCGTCGCCTGTTTGAATAAAGATTGATTCACCTTCACTGGCGCCTGCCTGCGAATAAGGTCCGACGCTTTGCGCATAGGCTGTGGCGTGGGCTTTGGTCCGAAGAGACGAAACTGACCGTTGAGTGAACTGGTAAAC
>QHOD01000148.1 GCA_003218615.1 Verrucomicrobiota bacterium | reverse complement strand
TGCCGGGACGTGAACTTGATCTCGCTCGCCTTGCTTCGAAATGGAATCTGCCGTCTGAATCCGAAGAACTGTGGCTGCGCCTCGCAAAAAACCCACCGATGCGCCGTGAGGCGCTCGACGCGCTCCGGCGGCTTTATCGCACAAAAAATGAAACCGAAAAATTATACGAAATTCTCCAACGACTGCATGAAAGCTCTCCGAAAGAGGCGCCGATCACAGCAGATCTCGCGCGACTCGGCCTCAATCTCGACCAAAATAACAAACAATCGCAGGACCTTGCCAAAGAGGCCTACGATCAAGCACCGAGCGAAGCCAACTGCGCCGTCACTTACGCGTTTGCGCTCGATCGGCTTGGTCGTAACGCGGAAGGTCTTGAGATCATAAAAAAGTTACCACCGAACCAATTACATGATCCACACGCAGCCGTTTATGTTGCGCTGTTGCTGGCCAATGCAAACCAAGTCGAGGCAAAGGATTACATCGCCTCAACGGATGAAACGAAGATTTACGTCGAAGAAAAAAAACTGCTCGATGAAGCCAGAGCCAGGCTCGCTGCTGCTTCATCCACTCCGTCGCCACCAGTTTCGCCATCGCCTGCCGAGTTGAGTCCGACGCCAACATCGACATTGAGTCCAGCTCCAACCCCAGCGCCTTCGTTAACTCCGGCAAGATCGACATCGTGATGTGCCGAACGATCTCACCTCGAGCGGTGTCGTTAAAATTGAAAGTAAATAAAGTCGGATGTCGTAATGCTTCGGGCGAGCACAATTCCTAACAGCAACAGCGCTGCGACGCCCGCCTCTCCAAGCAATCCCAGGTTCGGCCACGTAATCGCAAAACGTCGCCGAGCGAAATCGGAAGTCGCAACCAGATGAATAATCAAGGGCGCCGCGTAAATGAACACGAGCGTGATTAAATAGGCTCCCACCCACCATTGCCCGGTCGCCGTCGCAAATGGTGATTGCGAAAAGTCGTGGAGAAGTTTGCCGAGATTGCGCTCGCGAAATAATAACCAGCTGACACATGTCACGCCGAAAGTCATCGCCACTTTGGCGATCCAGGGAAACCATTTTGTTACGCCTAACCAACCAAGAAAGCGTTGGACAAGAATGAGAAAGCCCCAATAAAGACCCCACAGCACATAGTTCCACGAAGCTCCGTGCCAAAGGCCGGTAATCGCAAATGTCGCGATTAAATGAAAAGACGCGCGCGCCGGTCCGCCGCGATTTCCGCCTAATGGAATGTAAATGAAATCACGCAACCAACTCGACAGGGAAATGTGCCAGCGTCGCCAGAAATCAGCCGGAGAAGTGGCGATGTAAGGATGATTGAAGTTGTGCATCAATTCGATCCCGAGCAGGCGAGCTGTGCCGCGAGCGATATCGGTGTAGCCGGAAAAGTCGGCGTAAATTTGGACCGCGAATCCAAAGACTCCCGCCCAAATCACCGGAAATGACGGATGAGTCAGTGCGAAAACTTTATTAACGATCGGCGCAGCGTTATCTGCGATCACGATTTTTTTGAAAAAGCCCCACAACATTAACGTCAGTCCCGCGCGCCAGCCGACCGGATCGAAAACTCGGTTGCTGTGATATTGCGGCAGCATATGGCCGGCGCGCTCGATCGGGCCGGCCACAAGTTGAGGAAAAAACGAAACGTAAAGCGCGTAATCGAGGAGATTGCGTTCGGCTCGGACTCTGCCGACATACACGTCCACCACGTAACCGATCGATTGAAAAGTGTAGAACGAGAGCCCGGCTGGGAGCACAAGCTGGAACACGACGCGCAAAGGATCGCTCCCGAAATCCGTCAGAAGCACGTTGACGTTTTCCAGAACAAAACCGGCGTATTTAAATGTGCCTAACAACGCCACGCTAACGACGATGCTGGTAACGAGAAGCAATCGGCGTCGAAGCGGAAAACGTTCCATCCCAAGCGCGCACCCGAAATCCACCAGGGTCGATCCCCACAGCGGAAGCAAAAACCACGGATGCTCCCATCCGTAGAAAATATAACTCGCCGCGACCAGCAACACATTTTGACCTCGTCGTGAAAGCGCCCAGTACAGCGCCAACACAGCCGGTAAAAAAATTAGGTAATTGAGGGAATGAAACGTCACGGCGACAAAAAGGGACGCAATTTATCCGCGTAAAGTTCAGTAGATCGCTCCCTCGCTGACGCTGCCGTGTGATCGCTGACGGGTTGCACAAACATGTCCGGCGTGCGCGCAGCGTTCTCAGTGTCGTCGGCAAAGAAGCAGCCGTGATCTTCGATCCATTTGCGCAAATCGGAGATGTATTTGCGCAATGATTCGCTTTGTTCAACGGTGCCGTCCGCGCTTGGATGTCGTTTCACTCTAACGAAACAGAGCGGAAGTCGCGCTTCAGCAGCAGTCGCCACCATGTGAGGCAGAAAACTTCGGCGCGGATCCGGGTCGAACTTACTTTGTCTTGCTTTGGTGACAGCAGCTGCTTCTTCGGCTCCGGCCCCGCTCAGATTCGTTAGGGCAAACGTGTGATTAATCCAACGCCTGAGCTTCGAGACCGCGGGGCCTGCGGTTGCGACCAATCGTAGCGAACTTTGTTCGATCTTCTCGTGTAGGGCATAACGTCGCGCATCAAGGGAATAAATCTTATCCAACCAGCGTTGCATATCGCCCTCTCCCGCGAACCCTTTGCCGAGGACGAGTTGATAAGTTGGCTCGTCCGGGTGCATCGCCGTTTCCAGTTTCGATCGATAAATGCCTCCAGTTCGAAAAGTTGGATTCGTCAGCACGCAATCGCGGAAAAGGATGCAAACGAGTTCTGGGTGAACATCAGATGCAACAATGTAATTCTTGAGTCTGAAGTACCACACGGCGGAGGCCGTACCTCCGTACCAGAGAAGCTCGACCCGCCGCCCGCCGAGTAACTTGCCTAACAATTCAGGGTCGACGCCGTTATCCACCATCGAGTCGCTCAGAATCACGATGTTGGGCTTTTTCGCCCGCAGGCGCGCAATCGGTTTTGCGTCAAAATGGCCTTTCGCTGGCAGCACATGACTGACCACCGCCGGCACGGTCAGCACCAGCGCCATAAAGATCAGCAATCGCAAACTCTCCTTGCTTTTGAACATGGCGCACTACGCGAGCAGTCCTATCAGTCTTTGTAAGGATCGACAATGTCGCGTCCGGCCATTGCGACACCGAGCGGACGCAATGTGTGCAAAACCCGAATTGTGCCCGTGTGCGCCGCCAGCACGTCGGGAAGACGGCGATAGGCTTGTGGCGCTTCATCCAGATCGCCACCGCGCAAAACAACTCCTTTATCGGCAATCCATTTGATCATTTCATCATGCCTGACAAGGCCTTCCCGTCGGATTCTTTTCTTGCCAACTTTTTCGAACCGGCCTTTCGCTGCCGTGCGCGACATGATTCGCCCCGCGCCATGAATAGTCGAAAACAACGCTTCTCGTGAGGTCGGCGAGTCCACGCCTTCGATAATCACGGCCTCGTCACCCATGCTCCCGCCGACAAAACCTCTTTGTCCCGGGAATGCCGGCGTTGCGCCTTTGCGCACCACCCAATACTCCTCGCCATCATGTTTTTCCCGCCACGCGAAGTTATGATGATTGTGCACTTCTTCGAGAATTCTTGCGCCCAAAATTGCGCCTGCAACATGTCGTGCCACCGCTTCACGGCCCGCGTAAGCGTAACGGCCCGCCAGATGCATTCCAGCGAGATAATCATGACCAATCTCCGAATCGTCATCGAGCACCGTTGGCGGCACATCCATTCCCTCCCTGCCGCCGGCGAGCTTCAAAAAATGCGTCGCCGTTTTGTGTCCCAGTCCGCGCGAACCGAAATGCACGCCGACCCAGATGCGATCCTGCTCATCCGCGAAAAGATCGACATAATGATTTCCGCCGCCCACGGTACCGAGTTGATCGCGGGCCGTCTCTTTCAAATCGCGAATCGGTCTCAACTGCCATGCTGGATCGTCAAACAATTCGTGCTCGACGCGCGTTTTGCTTTTTCGGCCGATGCCGAACGAAATATCTCGCACAATATCGTCCATGATCTTGTCGATCTTCCGCGCAATCTGTTCGCGCCTTGCGTCCGTCAGGATGGCGAGATTTCCGCAGGCGATGTCGAACCCGACACCGCTCAGCGAGATTTTATCCTTGTAGGCAACGACACCGCCGATGGGTTGCGCGTAACCTTTATGTCCATCCGCGCACAGCACGCCACGTTCCCCGCCCGCCGCAACACAAGTCTCAATTTGCCTGATCGTGGCCTCGTCGTGCTCGCCGAAGATTTTTATTCTTGCTTCCATCACTCCGGGCCCTCAATAAAAGCCTCGGACTGGCAGCGTAGATTTCAATCAGCTATTCATCGAGAGATTTTCTGGCGACAACGTGCCACGCTTCCACGTCAGAGCGCCTCTTTGTGGGCGACGCGCAACGCACTGCTTTAATTGAGTCAAAAGTAACGTCAGAAAATGGCACTTCGATTGATCCGGCCAGTTGGCGCCGTGCCAGGACCGACATCTTCTTGTAGAGCAAGCTCATGTGCGGTTTGAGCTGGTAATTAGACGAATCTTGCGCAGCACTGCGAATCATTTCGTTGAGTCGCTCCAATTTTCTGTTCAGCGCGAATTGCACGAACAGGGTTTTGATAAACTCGCCGCCGTGACGCA
>QHOD01000350.1 GCA_003218615.1 Verrucomicrobiota bacterium | reverse complement strand
CTACCGGTGCCCTCGAGCGTGGCGATAGTTTACCCACGCTTTCAAAGAAAAGCCCGTCTCGGGCCATCGCGTAGTACACGCGCGGACCTGTCAGCATGCTTTGGCTGAGGAATCCGAGGGTCGAAATTGCGATCCCGGCGGCAATCCATTGCGCGCCGCGCTCACCGAACGCGACCCGCATGACATCGGAAGCCGGAGTCGTTGTTGCGTCGAGACCGACCGGGCCGAGCACCCGCAGACACGCGAGATTAACTGCAAGATATAGAGCGACAACTGCGCCGACGCCGATCAGCAGTCCGCGCGATAAATCGCGTCGGGCGTTCCGCATTTCGCCCGCAACGAAAGTAGCGGTCTGCCATCCTCCATACGCAAACGCGATCGGAACCATGGCGGCACCAACGCTTTTCAGAAGACCCAGTGAAACTGGCTGTGCCAGCAACGGTCCCGATTTGAGCGAGCCACCGCCGACGGCGAATCCAATCACTACCAGCGCCGCAATCGCGCCGATCTTCAACAGCATGAGAGCACTCTGCACATTGCTGCCAGCGCGTGCTCCGAGGCAGTTAATGCCAGTCAACACGAGGAGCACCATGGCTGCGATCGCGCTGCCATTCCAAGCTACTCCCGTGAGCGCGCGGAAGTAAGACGAGAAAATAACTGCCACTGCGGCCATGCCGCCGGTCTGCGTGACCAGAAGCAATCCCCATCCATATACAAACGCAACCGAGGGATGATATGCCTCACGGAGATAAAGATATTGGCCACCGGTTCCTGGCAAGCGCGTGGCCAGCTCAGCCCAGATGAACGCGCCGCACATCGCGATAAAATAGTCCAAGCTGATGGCGAGGTCTCGAAGGGTCCAATGCTAAACTTTCATTTTACCGCGGAAGTCAGTTTATAGATTTTGAACCGGGGAGTCGCTTCCATCAGCATCGCAGTGTCACCCAGATGGCGTGCGAATTCAGGATAGTAATCCAGCCACCAAAATGTGTTCGTGGTGAAGACAAGATGCGTCGCGCCACTGCGACGCAGCCGCTCAAGATCGACAATCGCCTGCTGGCTGTTACTCGGATTTCCATCGTAAATCCCATCTTCCTCGAGAAAATGCCAGCCCTTGCGCTCTGCATAGTAAAACATTGTCGGATCGCCGGTGTCCGCAGCGACGATTAACGAATCGCGCGCTGTGATTTTCTTCAATTTCAAGCCAGCATCTCGAAGCTGCGCAGCCGACGATTCGTAGAGCGGTCGCACATTGAAGTAGGCAAGAACTGCGAACGACCCCGCAAGCAGGATCGAAAGTGTCACCGCCGCAACGCGCGAAGAAGAGATTTTCGATCCGATCGATGCACAAGCGGCACCGGCAAAAGCTGCGGCAATCGGTACGAGCGGTAGTTGATACCATCGATGGCGATTGCCGTAACCGACCACGACGATAAAGAGAAGCATCCCAGCCAGCCACCAGTAGAAGAGACCTGAATACTTCGATCGCGCTGCGACCAACAAACCGATAAGCGCCATGATCGAGAGAATCGGGGTAAAACTCGATATGGCGGTCTGTTGCGCGATGTCCCAGTACCACGAAAAACTCTCGATCCGAAGTCCACCCTTTCCGAAGAGGTGATATGGATAAAATCTCCCGGCAACTTGATGCGCATGCCAGTACCACCCGACCGAAGGTAAGAGCGTAATTGCGGCGAAAAGCCAAAGGGCCGGTCGTTTCAGAAAATTCCAGCGCCACTTTCTCCAGGCCACGAACAGAACAGGCGCGCCGATGACGGCAGTTGGCAATTTGATAAGGAGCGCCACCGAAGTTGCGATCGCAGCCAAAAAAAACAGTGCCAATTTACCGTTGTCGATCCAGCGCAGGAAGAAATATAGACCGACGATCGATAGACTCAGCGAGGGCACATCCGGCATGAACGAACGGCCGGCAAAGATATTCAGCGGCGCGAAGCTATAGAAAAACGTCGCCCAAACAGCGGCGGTGCTGCCGAATATTTCGCGCACGAGCAGAAAGAAAAATGGGAGCGAAAAAGCGAAGAAAATTACAGCCTGACTGCGGCCGATCCACTCGTGAACACCGGCAAATTTGTAGCAGATGGCCGCCACAAAGGGTAAAATGGGAAATTCTGTTCCTACGTACCCGGGCGCGCTGCCTGCCCAATCGATTTGTGGATAAGCAAAACGAAAACCGTTGTTGGCAAAGTTTCTGGCAATCGCGGCGACATCACTTTGTCGCCAGCTCCAGCGATCGATGTAAGGCTGATCGATTAAAACGAGCCTCAGCACCGCGGCTAAGATCGACAAGGTTATTGCCAGCTTGGTCGTGCGCGTCATGCAACCGCGTCTTGACAAACAGCCCAAGTAAAGTCAATCGAGTACATTAACCCCGAATCGCACAGCAACGCGCTCGAATGAAATCAAAGGCTCGCGTT
>QHOD01000147.1 GCA_003218615.1 Verrucomicrobiota bacterium | reverse complement strand
AGAACGTAGCGACGACGCCCTCGCCGTCTGAATCGCAGACCAGGCCGGCGGCGAGCGAAAGGCGCTAAATCCGTACATCCTACTCTCTGTCCCTTGAGAAGGAGAAACGTCTTGGCAGCGTAGCAGCGCACCTATCACCGCAGGAAACGCGCGAGGTTTTCCTCTTCCCAGCGACGCGCCCGCAAATAACCTGGAAACTTGCGCTCGCGACGGCTGAACTCTTCTGTGTGCACCCGACGACGGCCGCCTGGCAGCGTCTTATCCGGCACCACCGAATGCAACATTTCGTGATAAAGGACGTAACGCAGGAACCAGGGCGGCACAAAGGGTTGATCAAGTGCCGGATTGATTCGGATGACGCGATCTTCTTCCTGAATCGTCCCAAAGATAAACTGTTCCCGTGGTCGATGTTTTCGCCGACGGCCCCACGTGACCTTATAGCCGCGAAGACGCCTGCGGAAATACCGTTCGTTTAACCGTTCAAAAATTGGACGCAGATCGAAATGCGTTCCCTCGTGCTGCAAATTCAGCTGCCGCTGCATTGGCAGCTTCGGATGCGCGAGTTTTCTTTTGGTCTTTCTCTTTGTCTTTCTGGCCATCTGCCGGTCCCCCCTAAACGAACAAGTCGAGACTACTTTAGTGGCCTTTAAATCGGGTGACAAGCGAAGCGCAAATTTTTGGTGTAAAAATCGCAAACAGCTGATCCACAAGTAATTATGTATTCCAGCAAACGCACAAGGCCTGGCCGCAAAGCCGAATATCGAACTGATCCTCGCAAAGTCTGACTCGACGACCCTTTCATTTTAGCGTCAGACGTTTTGCCAGAATCGTAACTTGCGTATAATCGTTCTAACTTCCTGGCGGTTGCGACCGGAAGTTTGAGCCAGATCAAATCAGTATGACGCCCTTTCTTAGAAAATTGCTCGGCCTCAATTGGCTCCTGCTAATCACCATGCTCGCGCTTGCCATCTTTGGAGTGGTCGCGATCTATAGCGCGACTTACATGCACGGAGATTCCTTTACGGCGGATTTCTGGCGCAAGCAGGCGAACTGGGTCGTCGTCGGTTTCTTTGCCTTCATGATTGCGAGCCTAATCGACTATCGCTGGGTTCGCTGGGGCGCTTTGCCGATGTACTTAGCCGGCATCGTCCTTTTAATAATGACCCATTTTATGGGATCGAGAGTTTATGGTGCACGCAGTTGGTTGCATCTGGGGCCGATTAACTTTCAACCAGCCCAGCTTGCGGTGGTGGCAGGCATCATGGTGCTGGCGTTGTTCTTGAGCCAATTTCGTGAGATCCACCCGATGCTGCGACTGTTGCTTTGTGCCGCAATTGCGGGCGCACCATGTCTGTTAATCCTGGTACAGCCGGACCTCGGGGAAGTGATCATTTGGGTACCGGTGCTTCTGGCGCTGTTATTCGTCGCGGGCCTTCCCCTGCGCTATTTGATTTGCATCATTCTTATCGGCATCGCTTTTGTTCCGATCGCGATCCACCTGGGTTTGAAACCGTACCAGCAGCAACGGATCACTGCCTTTACACACCCCGATATCGACAAACAGGGTGCAGCTTGGGCGATCAATCAGTCTCTCATTGCAATTGGGTCGGGCGGATGGTCGGGAAAAGGATTCAAAGCGCCAAATACCCAAATCGAGCTTGGCTTTCTGCCCGCGACGGCTGTGCACAACGACTACATATTCTCCGCGATCGGTGAGCAATGGGGATTTGTCGGAGGAATGTTTCTCATCGGCGCGTTCGCCTTGCTTCTTCTCACGTGTCTGTTCGTTGGACTTCTTGCGGGCGATCAATTAGGCGTGCTTCTGGTAGTTGGGATCACGGCGCTCATCTTCACGCACATCTTTCAGAATATGGGAATGACGATCTCGATGTTGCCGATAACCGGAGTGCCATTGCCGCTCATCAGTTACAGCGGCTCGTTTGTGCTGATGATTATGTTTGGACTCGGGCTCGTGAACAGCGTCTGGATCCACCGAAACGTTCCTGCTTGAGAGCAAAGATTGGTAGGGCGCGACCGCCGGGCGCGCCGGCGACTGGGTTCAGGCGGCGCGATTTACTTTGGCCTGCGGTTGCCTAAGATCGGACGCGAACATGGAAACCGATTACAAGGTCAAGCTTGAGGTTTTCGAGGGGCCGCTCGATCTCTTGCTTTATCTGATCAAACAGGACGAAATCGATATCTATGACATTTCGATTGAGCGCATCACTCGCCAGTACCTCGAATATCTCCAGGCATTCAAAGAACTGAATATCGAGATTGCCGGCGAATTCATCGTGATGGCGGCCAATCTCATTTACCTGAAAAGCCGCAGCCTGTTGCCGGTCGATCAACAGCCGCCAGAAGAAGATGCGCAAGAAGACGATCCTCGCTGGGACTTAATCCGGCAACTGATCGAGTACAAAAAGTTTAAGGAGGCGGCGGCAGAATTGCATCAGCGCGCGCTCGAACGAGAGCGCATTTTCGCGCGCGAAGAAGGCCCATCGCCTTTGCAGGACTCCCTTCGCCTGGGAGAAGTTGGAATTTTCCAGCTGATTAATGCGTTTCAAACGGTGATTAAAAGGGTGGAAGCGCGGGAAGACGTGCAGGAGATTTTCGGCGAGCGTTTTAGCGTTTCGGAAAAGATCGATGCCATTTTGCAACGAGTCGCAGTTGGCGCTCCCATCCGTTTTTCCGATTTGTTTGGGGCTGTCGTCTCGCGTGTGGAAGTCGTTGTGACTTTTCTTGCGCTCTTGGAACTGATTCGTCTCAAGCAAGTTCGCGCCGTTCAGAAAAATATTTTTGCGGAGATTGAAATCGCGGCTGCGGCAGCGTGACAATTATCAATCATGCCGCGAATCCTGATCGCTGGGTGCGGTTATGTCGGGCAGGCAACCGCCGATTTGTTCCATGCCGCCGGCTGGACGGTGGAAGGCTGGACGCGTTCCGCGGAATCTGCGGCGAAGCTTTCTGCCAAGCCATATCCCGTTTATGCGATCAACCTCGCAGACCGGGAGCAAGTTTACGCGCGTGACGGAATGCTCGACGCTGTAATCCACTGCGCCAGCTCAGGCGGCGCGGGGCTGAACGCTTATCGGCAAGTTTACTTGAATGGCGCGCGTAGTCTCCTCGATCGATTTGCTGGATCGAAGGTGATCTTTACGAGCAGCACCAGTGTTTACGCACAACGCGATGGTTCGTGGGTCACTGAAAAGAGCGAGACCAAACCTGCGCGCGAGACCGGTCGAATATTGCTTGAAACGGAACAGCTAGTCCTCGCCCAGGGCGGCGTCGTGGCGCGGCTTGCGGGAATCTACGGGCCGGGGCGTTCAGCGTTGTTGAGCAAATTTCTAGCCGGCTCTGCAATTATTGATCCGGAAAACGATCGCTTCATTAATCAAGTGCATCGGGATGATATCGCGACGGCACTTTTTCTTCTACTCGATCGACCTTCACCCGCGCGCGAGATTTACAATGTGGTTGATGATCAGCCGATTTTACAAAGCGAATGTTACCGATGGTTGGCGGCAAAGCTGAATCGTCCAATTCCACCGATGGGAAGATCGACAGCGGCGCCCAAGCGCGGCGCCAGCAACAAACGTGTGAGCAATGCAAGGCTGCGTCATCTCGGCTGGATTCCACGCTATCCCACCTTTGCCGAAGCGATGGAGAAAAGCATTCTGCTAGCGCTCAGCTAGATTCGCCGTCTCGTCTCAAATTGCTTTTCTCCGCTCGTTCGCCGAAAAGTTGGCGAATCACTTCTTCGACCGGCACCTCCTGGACATTGATGTCGCTGACATCACAGGCCTCGAGCAGTTGCCGGCAAGTTTCGGTGACTTTTGCGCGCGGCACTTTCAGCTGCACTGAAACAGGCGTTTGTTCCGTCACTTCGCCGAACGCGGAAAGATCGCGCGTCGCCGCTTTTTCAAAGGTAAGACTGAGAATTTTATGCCCTGAAAATCGATCGATGATCTGCGTCAGTGGCCCGTCGAAGAAGATTTTGCCGTGATCAATCACGAGGACGCGATGACAAAGCTCTTCGATGTCCTGCATGTAATGGCTCGTTAGTAGCGTGACGATGCGATGTTCCTCGTTGTAAATACGGAGAAATTCGCGCACACGTTTTTGGCTGACGACGTCCAGTCCGATTGTCGGTTCATCGAGAAACAGCACACGCGGCTCATGAATGAGCGCGGAGATCAGCTCCATTTTCATTCGTTCGCCTAACGAAAGCTCCCGTACCATCACATTCATTTTGTCCTCCACTTCCAAGAGTTCTGACAATCCGTCTACGACCTTTTTGAACCGACCGCGATCGATCCCGTAGATCGCGCGGTTGAGCTCGAGCGATTCCTGCGCGGGCAGGTCCCACCACAGCGCATTCTTTTGTCCCATGAGCAGGCTAAACTGGCGTTTCATTTCGTTGCGCCGCTCCCAGGGAACGAACCCGAGCACGCGCGCATCACCCGAGGTCGGGTTGAGCAGGCCGGAAAGCATTTTGAGCACGGTGGTTTTGCCCGCGCCGTTCGGGCCAAGAAAGCCGACAAACTCCCCTTCCTCGATCTGGAACGAGACGTGGTCGGCCGCCCGCGTTTCATCGTACCGCCGCCTTATCAGGCCTTTGATCGAACCCCAGAGACCGCGTTCCTTCCGGTACGTGCGATAAAATTTGGTCAAATCAGAAGCTTCGATCGCTGACATACGGCTGTGAAGAAAAACTCCGCTAGAGAACGTCGTCGATGCACGCGAGCAAGTACGAAACCGTTTCTTCGGTTTCGTCGCCCATGTTGGAAAGGCGGAAGGTTTGACCTCTGATTTTGCCGTAACCCGGGTCGATGACGAGGTGGTGTCTTTCACGAAGTTTCTTCGCAAATGCAAGAACATCGATGCCTTTGTTGTTCTTCACGCAGGTGAGCGTTTTCGATCGAAATCCTTGCTCGGCGAAAAAGTCGAAGCCGGTGCGGCGAACCCAATCGTGCACGAGCACGTTTGTGCGCGAGTGCCGATCAAAGCGCGCGTCGAGGCCTTCCTCGAAGATTTCGTCGAGTTTTGATTGCAGTGCGTGAATATGCGCGATGCTCGGCGTGCTTGGCGTCATCCACTGCGCCTGCTGTTTCCTGAATTCGAGGAAATCAAAATAAAATCCGCGGTTGGGAATTTTTTCAGCGCGCGCGAATGCCCTTTCCGAGACGGAGAACAACGAGAAACCTGGCGGGAGGGCCAGCGCTTTTTGCGCGCCTGTGAGCATCACGTCGATGCCAAGCGCGTCCATGTCGATCTTCACTCCGGAAAATGACGAAACGGTGTCGACGATGAGCGTTACGTCAGGATATTTGGCGAGAATACAGCAGATCTCTCCGAGCGGATTCATGACGCCGGTGGAAGTCTCGTTGTGAATCAACGTAACAGTGTCGAATTTTCCGGTCGCTAATTGTCGATCCACCACTTTGTGATCGATATGTTTTCCCCAATCGACCTGGAGCGCCTCGGCATTTTTTCCGCAACGCTTGGCGACATCGGACCATTTGTCGGAGAACGCTCCGCACATGCAGCAAAGGACAGCCCGATCAACCAAATTTCGGATCGATGCTTCCATCACACCCCACGCTGAGGAGGTGGAAAGAAACACGGGCTGTTTTGTCCCGAACAAGGTCTGCAGGTTTGGATGAATCGAGCGGTACAGGTTTTTAAAATCTTCGCCGCGATGCCCAATCATCGGGCGCGAAAACGCCGCCCAGGTTTTCGCGGAAACCTCGACCGGCCCGGGAATGAAGAGTTTGTCGTGTGGCTGCATCAATTGAACGTCGAACGCTCAGCCCGCCTTCGCAAGGCTACGGCGCGGCAGGCGCCGAACGTCCAATATCGAATTGAGACCGCGTGATTATTTGCAGATGAAACTGATTCCACCGCTGCGTTCGAGGCGCGCGCTTCGGATGCGACTGAAATCTTCGGAGTGCAAATCGAGTCGTAAATCTTCCTCGAGATCGTGTCTCGTGATGTGGTTACTACGCAACCCCGCGTGCACCAATTCGCCGTCGCGGAGGAGAAGTTCTTCTGTGCCTTTGATGAGATTGCCGAAGCCATGCGAATAGAACGCAATCCAGGCCAGCAATCGATGAAACGCAACCATGGCGAACCCGCCGCCGACAGTAGGGAGCAAATCTGCCGATCCATTGATGGCGCGCGCCAGGACCGAGGCGAGGATCACGAGAAAAACGCTGTCGAAAACGGTGCGGCGCGCCAGCGATCGCCGGGCGCTGACGCGCACCATCAAGAGCGTAAAAACGAAAACGATGATTCCGCGCAGTGAAATCTGCACGAAGGTGAGTGTCTGCGGGTCAGCGCCGAGGCCGAGAAACACGCGGACCGGGGTCCAATATTCATGCCATAGGTTCATGTCGTAGAGTTAATACTTTCCCTGACCCCTCGCGCAAGGCCGTGTGCGATGAGCAAAACGATTTGATGATGGATGAGCGCGTCTAACAAAACGACCAATGCTCAACACGAAAAGGGGCGGCTCGACCCGGATAAGATCGAAGCTGAGATTCTCGCTAACGAGCGGACGTTTCTCGCTTGGGTGCGGACCAGCATCGCCGTAATGAGTTTGGGGTTCGTGATCGCGCGATTTAGCCTCTGGATGCGCCAGATCTATCTCGGAGCGACTCCGGCGATGCGCGTGCGCCACACAGGCATCTCCGAAGTGTTAGGGGAATGCATGATCGGCCTCGGAGCAGTGCTGACGGCTTTCGCGGCGTGGCGCTATCACGTGGTTAATCGGGCCATCGAACGGGGCGAGATTGAAGCCGACCCCCGCATGGTCATGGCCGTCACAGTCATTATTCTAATCGCTGCTGCGGCTGTGATTGTCTATAT
This sequence comes from Verrucomicrobiota bacterium, assembly GCA_003218615.1. Lineage (GTDB taxonomy): Bacteria > Verrucomicrobiota > Verrucomicrobiia > Chthoniobacterales > UBA10450 > Udaeobacter. The sequence goes on along the minus strand of QHOD01000147.1, from coordinate 5,846 downwards.
GATCGTTTCGACGGCCGCGGTATGATCTTTTGCCGCTGCCCAATCAAGCGAGCGAACGACTGCGTAACGCTTGCGCAAAAAAGCCTCGCATGGCATAAGACGACGCTCGTGCAGTTCGACTCGCCGAGAGGAGCAATTAACATCCCTTTATGCCGACGGTTCCACCGCCTTCCCGCGATGCAGCGCTTGAAACGCGCGTGTTTTGGGAGCGATTTAAAAATGAGATTATCGCCGCGCTGAGTGTCCTCCTGCTCGGCCTTGTCGGTTTTGGAGGTTACCGCTTTTATTCCGATCGCACGGCGGCGGCAGCATCGGCCTTGTTAGGCAGGGCAAAGAACGCGCACGATTACGAGGAGGTGATCGTGCGTTATTCGAACACGCCTGCTGGGGCTGATGCTTATCTTCTACTCGCCGAAGCTCAGCGCACTGAAAAGAAGTTTGCCGACGCCAACGTAACCCTTCAGATTTTTATCACGAAGAATCCGAATCACGAGTTGGTGAGCACGGCGCGAATGGCAATGGCGGCCAATTTGGAATCGCTGGGGAAAAGCAAGGACGCATTGTCAATGTACCAACAGATTGCATCCAGCGATCCGAAGAGTTTTAACGCTCCCCTGGCGCTGCTTTCGCAAGTGTACCTTTTGAAGGCGCAAAACCGAAACGACGAAGCGCGCCGTATCTGCGAGACCATCTTGACGCAATATAGGGAGAGCTTTTGGGCCAGCGAGGCGATGCAGCAACTGCGCTTGCTGAAACCGAGCGGGCCATCGGAGCCGATAGCAACACCGGCAATCCCGCCGTTTTTGGCAGCACCAAGTCCAATACCGGCGGGGTCTGCTGCTCCGAGAACTGCGCCAACGGCGAAGCCGGAATAACCGAATTTGCGGCTGAGGACAGCCGCCAACTTACCGTTTCGAGAACTGGAACCGTTTCCGCGCTCCGGGTTGCCCCGACTTCTTTCTTTCCTTCATCCGTGGATCTCGACGGAGCAAACCCTCGCTCTTCAAAGCGCTACGCAGGTTGCTATCTACCTGAACAAGCGCCCGCGAAATCGCGAGCCGCACCGCGCCAGCCTGCCCGGTCGCACCGCCGCCACTTGCGTTAATCCAGAGATCATATGCATTCACGAGCTTTGCCGTTTGCAGCGGTTGCAACACCGCATTCTGTAACGGCGCGGTCGGAAAATAATCTTCAAAACTGCGGCCGTTGATGTCGATCTTGCCGCTGCCTGGCAACATGCGGATCCGCGCGACCGAAGTCTTGCGCCGGCCCGTGGCAATGAATTCCTGAGTTGATGCCATAATGGGTTATTTATGGGCAAGTGCGATGACCTGCGGCTGCTGTGCGGCATGGGGATGAGCATCCCCGCGATAAACTTTCAGTTTCCGATAAATTGCGCGACCCAGCCGATTGTGCGGGATCATTCCGCGAACGGCCCGCTCGATCAACAGTTCCGGGTGCCGAAGGCGACGGGCCCGAACATTCTCCGATTTGTGGCCACCCACGTACCCCGAAAAGCTCATGTAGCTTTTCTGTTCCTCTTTCTTCCCCGTCAGTCGCACTTTCTCCGCATTAATGACGATCACAAAATCACCCGTATCGACGTGGGGCGTCAAAATCACTTTCTCTTTGCCGCGCAATAAGTTGGCGGCCTTTAGGGCGACCTGGCCCAACACCTGGTCCCGCGCATCGATCAGCCACCATTTACGCGATACGTCGGCGGCTTTGGCAGAAAAAGTTTTCATCAGGGCAGAAAAGGCACGAAAACTACGGGACGTGTCACCGAGTGTCAAATTTCCGATTGAGATCCGCTTGGTCCAGCTCGGTCTGTTTTGCGCGCTCGCCACCGGCAGCGCTGCTGCAAGGCAAGACGAAGGCGTGTCGGCCAGTGCCATTATTCGGGAGATGAATCTTGCGCGACAAAACCCCGCTCTTTACGCAACCTACGTCGAAGAGTTGCGCCCGCGTTACGACAGTGGCTCTGTCGTTCCCCCGGGAGGAACGAAATGGCGGATGAAAGAAGGGTTGAGCGCGATCGATGAAGCTGTGCGCTTTCTTCGTGCCGCTCCTCCGGAACGATCGCTCACGCTCTCGCCGGGAATGTGTCGCGCGGCGTCCGATCATTGTGCCGATCAGGCTGGTGGGCGCACCGGGCATGGTGGCAGCGACCGGAGCACTCCCAGTAATCGCCTTAGCCGTTATGGAATTTGGACCGGCCTTTGGGGTGAAAACATCGCCTATGGAAAAACGACCGCACGCGAAGTCGTTCTTACACTCATCATCGACGATGGCCAGCCGGCTCGGCCACATCGCAAAAATATTTTCAATCCCAGTTTTAACTTCGCCGGCGCCGCTTCCGGGCCGCATTCAGGGTATGGCAATGTTTGCACGATTGATTTTGCCAACAGCTACATCGAGCGGGCCAAGTGAGAAATCCAAACATTTTGCAGTCGCGTTACGCATAAAAATCGCAGTTGGCGGCTGACACAGCCGCCCTACAATTGTAGGGCGTTTCTGTGAAACGTCCTCACAATGAATACCACCGCTACTAAAACCGCTATCACTCCCCGGCGCGACGAAGACTTTCCCGAATGGTATCAGCAGGTGGTCCGTGCGGCCGAACTGGCCGAGCCTTCGGACGTGCGCGGCTGCATGGTGATCCGGCCGTGGGGCTACGGTGTTTGGGAGAACATGCAGCGCCAACTCGATGCGATGTTTCGCGCGACCGGACATCGGAACGCGTATTTTCCTCTGTTTATTCCACTGAGTTATTTCGCGAGGGAAGCGGAGCATGTCGAAGGCTTCGCCAAAGAATGCGCGGTCGTCACTCACAGCCGGCTCGAGGCGGATGCGGATGGCAAATTGAAACCGGCGAGCGCGCTGACCGAGCCGCTGGTGGTCCGGCCAACGTCGGAGACCATCATCGGAGCGAGCTACGCGAAATGGGTGCAGTCATATCGTGATCTTCCCATCCTGATCAATCAGTGGGCAAACGTTGTGCGTTGGGAAATGCGGCCGCGCCTTTTTTTACGCACGACCGAATTTCTTTGGCAGGAAGGCCACACTGTCCACGAAACCGAGGCCGAGGCCCGCGCGGAGACGAAACAGATGCTCGACGTTTACGAGCGTTTCGTGCGCGATCATCTCGCCATTCCTGTTTTTAGTGGCGAAAAATCGGAAAGCGAGCGTTTTCCCGGAGCGGTGCAAACCTTATCGATCGAAGCGATGGTGCAGGACCGGAAAGCGATCCAGGCTGGCACCTCACATTTTCTCGGGCAAAATTTTGCCCGTGCGAGCGGCATTCAATTTCAGAACCGCGAAGGCAAACAGGAATTCGGATGGACCACAAGCTGGGGAATGACCACGCGGTTGATCGGCACGGTTGTGATGATGCACGGCGACGATGACGGCGTTGTCTTGCCGCCGCGTATCGCGCCAACGCAGATTGTGATTTTACCGATTACGCCAAAGGAAGAAACACGCGCCAGGGTGCTGGAAGTTTGCGACAAACTCGCGAAACAATTGCGCGAAATTCGATATGTCGATCTCCCGATCGAAGTGGAAGTCGATCGGCGCGAAATCGGCGGCGGCGTAAAGAATTGGGAATGGATCAAGAAAGGCGTGCCAGTGCGTGTGGAAATCGGCCCACGCGATCTCGAAAACAATTCGGTCGCGGTCAGCCGGCGTGATCAGGCGGTGAAGGCGAAAGAGTCGATGCGGATGGAAGAATTTGTCGCGCGTGCCCCGGAAATTCTCATGTCGATCCAAAATACGCTCTACGAGCGCGCGAAAAAGTTCTGTGACGAGAACACGCGCGTGGTCGCCAGTAAGGACGAATTCTACAGTTTCTTCACGCCGAAAAGCGCCGCCAAACCGGAAATCCATGGTGGCTTTGCTCTCGCGCACTGGAACGGCTCGCGCGAAGTCGAGGAGCAAATCAAGAACGATCTCAAAGTCACTATTTGCGTCATTCCATTCGGCAATTCCGAGCCCGGGCGGTGCATCTTTACTGGTGAACCAAGTTCGCGCCGCGTCGTCTGGGCAAAGTCGTACTGAAACCGCCGCCGTGGGGTTGACGTTCTCGGAATGGACTGTTTATTCCCGCCGCAACCGTGGAATTAAAGCTTTACAGTCGCGAATGGTGCTCGTGGTGCATTGACGCGAAGGATTTTCTCAGCGAGAAGGGGTACCGCTTTCTGGAAATTGACGTGGGCAAAGATCGACAGGCATACGAGGAAATGAAGCAGCTCTCGGCTCAAACTTATGTGCCCACCTTTGTGGCAGGTGATAAAGTTCTGGCCAATTTCGATGCCGATCAGCTCGAGAAATTTCTGAACGAGCACCAGATCAATCCCTAATGCTTTTTGGCCTCTTTCTGACGCTCGGCGTGGCGGTGCTCAGCATCGCTCTACGGAGTTTTCAAAATTCGTATTCGCAAAAGGCCGGCGCCCTCGGAATTCTCGGCACCACGTTTCTCGCCATCTATTTTGTTACTGGCAACTGGGCCCTCGGTTTGGTGGCCGCGGCGGCCTGGCTCTTTCTGCCGTGGCTCGAAATTCTTACTCGAATCCGAGTGCTTCGGCTGCCGAAGGAAAAACAGCTTCGGCCCAAAAGTCCGCCATCTTCCGATACGTTCCCCGCGCTCAGCGAGATCACGCGCGAGATCGAGGACGAAGGATTTGTCCATGTAGGCGACGCTGGGTGGGACTGGGAGGATTACCGGCAGTTTTTCCGCTTGTTTTACAAAGAGGAAGATCGCGCGCAGGCCGCCATCTGCCTGAATGAACAGCATGATCTTTCGTTTTATTACCTGCGGATTTCGTCGCGCGCAAAGAGCGGCACCGTTTGGACGACCTGGAATTATCCGCTCTCCTACGGCTTAAAGCTCACGCCCCAATTTCGCACCAACCGTCAGCGACCGGATCAATCATTTTGGCAGCTATATCAAAGCCATCGGGAGTTTCTCCGCCGAAATGGGGTGAACCCGGATGTGATTGATGCGCTCGATGAAGACCGGATTCAGACGGAAATGGAAAATGATCTGCGCGACCAAATCTCGCACAACATTCATAAGGGCGTTCTCAAACAAACCGCCGCAGGCGATGTAAAATATTCCTGGCGCGGGATGATTTATCTCTGGTGCCAGTTTCTGGTCGATCTGGTGCGATTGTAAATCTTCCGCTTCCTCTTGGTCCCAATTTTCGTTCTGCAGGAGAGAGCAGAGTAAGAGGGGAGGGAGAGGAAGATTAGAAAATCGTTACACCTTCATGATCTCCGCTTCCTTGTGCTTGAGATGATCGTCGATCGATTTAACAAAGCGATCCGTGAGCTTTTGCACTTCATTTTCCAAATCGTGCAGTCCGTCTTCGGTTAATCCGCCCGCGGCTTTGAGTTTCTTCGCTTCGTCGAGCGCCGCACGTCTGTTGGCGCGGACCCGGACACGCGCTTCCTCGGCCATTTTTCCGAGTGAACGGGCGAGGTCTTTGCGCCTCTCCTCCGATAACTCTGGAATCGGCAGCCGAATGATTTTTCCATCGACCGCGGGCGTGATCCCGATCTTCGATTCCTTCAACGCTCTCTCGATGTCCTGCACCGTGCCGGCGTCAAACGGTTGAACAACAAGCAAGCGCGCCTCAGGCGTCGTAATCAACGCGAGCTGCTTCAATTTCATGGTCGATCCGTAAGCCTGGACATCCACGTTTTCCACTAGCCCGGGCGAGGCTTTACCGGTGCGGACCGCAGCGAATTCGTGCACCATGTAGTCGACGCTTTTTTCCATCGACATCTCCGCCTCCAAAAGAATGTCGTCTCTACTCATGCCGCTGAATTTTTACTTGGTTGCGGTT
>QHOD01000146.1 GCA_003218615.1 Verrucomicrobiota bacterium | reverse complement strand
CGGTTCAGTCAACTTGAATAAGACCTCAATCGACTGTATTTGTTCAAGCACAAAAAGGGGGCGTACTGGCTTCGACTCATCGTTGGAAGCACAGGCGGCATGTCGAGGATGGTTCGTTGGCCTCGTTAAAAACCGGACCAAAACAAATAAACGCAGATCACGAAGGTCTAGCTCTCGCGGCTTAATTGACCGCGACGTTTCCGATGCGACGCCTGCTAGCATCGGAAACGAGGACAGCAGGCTGGCAAATCGGCGGGGCGACCGCGCCGATTTGTGAATCGATTTCGCGGGCGCTCGGGAGCGGGCAGTGTGCCGGTGCAACGTCTGGCTCCTTAAAACTCATCGCCGGATAAACATGTAGATGTCTGCGTGGATAGCGACGAGGACAGGGGTTCAACTCCCCTCGCCTCCAGCCTTCGCTTTTGGAGCGCGGCGCAAAGAGCGAAGGCTGCCACGCCGGAGCAAAGCGTAGGCGGGCTGCTTTGGCAGGCCAGCAAATGCAACGCTTCTTCTATGTTTATGTTCTCGTTAGTGAGGCCGACGAGACGATTCATTACACAGGCACGACCCAGGACCTCCAAGCGCGCCTGACGGAACACAATCAGGGATTATGCGCGCATACATCGAAACATCGTCCGTGGCAAATCCAAACCGCCATCGCTTTCGGTTCCGAAGTTAAGGCCGTGCATTCGAGAAATATTTAAAAACCGGTTCTGGCCGTGAGTTTGCGCAACGCCACTTTTGATCCCCAAAAAGTTTTCGGGGTTGTCGCGTCATTTTGAAAAACGCGAGGCGTCTGACACAGACGCCCTACAACATTACGCCGAGCCTTCCATCTGCTTGCGCGCCATCGGGCCGACGTATGGGATTTCCCAGCGGACGCCGGTGAACGCCTTCACGACAGTCACGATGAAAACAACAAGAAACGCGACGCCAACCAATGCCCAGACGACCCACAAGATGACAGAGAAGAGCAGGCCGATTGCAGGGATAGGCGTCAGAATAGCGTGGGCAATTGAGTAAATAATCACGAAAAGAATCCATGCGCCACCAAGGATAATCGACTGCATCGCGTAAAACCGCACAAAGTTGTCGCGCTTTTCGAGGATGTAAAAAATGATCCCTCCGATCAACGGAATGCAGGCAATTGCGGCAGCCACATTCGATGGCAAACCGGTCGATGCCGATTTCGCAGTTTCGGGTTCCGGACTCGGCGGACGCGGCGGAGATGTCGGTTGGCTCGGCTCAACTGGATCGTCGGGCATGGCCTACATACACGAACTTGGATAAGCTTTGTCAAGAATTCTTCAACCGCACCGCTCGATTTTGCTTTCGCTCTCCGATCAAAGCCAATATCGTCGCCTTTCAACTGATCGATTGAATGGCTAAGAATCTGGGGCGCGCTTTCACACTTTTCGAGTTAGTGATTGTCATCTTGGTCATCGCCATACTCGCCTCGATTGCTTACCCGATTTTCATCGACACGCAGGAGCGCGCGAAAGTAGCGAAAGACATGAACAACCTTCGCCAGATCGGGATCGCAACTCAGCTGTACATGAACGACAAAGATGGCGCTCTTCCGGGCTCAACAGCCGCAACGTGGATGTCACAATTATGTCCAAAATACACGGCCGCCTGGGGCATTTTCAAATCGCCCTTGGATACGACACGCTTGCCATCAGAAGCCGGCACTGGAAGTCCACCATCACCGATCAGCTACGGCATCAACTCCAAGATTTACGACGTAAACAACGTGGCTTCCAAGGTCTGGCCACTACGCCTGGGCCAGGCGTTACTGTTCTCGGAAATAGCAGCACGGTAACAGGCAATCCTCCTAATAATGGAGCGGCCATAGGCGGGACGCAGAGCAACCGCACCCGGATTAATGCGCTTTTCGCTGATTTGCACTGTGAGAACATGCTTTGGTCCGCGTTTACCAATACAACGCCGAACCCATCAACCGACCCGGATCAGTGGACCCCGTACGTTCCGTATCCGTAGCGGCTCTGGAAATTCGCGGCCCGGCATATCACTATCCGGCGCTTGTCGGCTCGAATCTGCTCGCACGACTCGGGGATTACACGCGCAAATATCTGCCTCGCGAAACGTGCGCAGTTATTTCAGATAGCAATATCGCGCCCCTCTTCGCCGACCACGTGAAGCGCGGTTTAGCGTCAGCTGATTTCCAGCCGACGCCGATCACAATCCCCGCAGGCGAGAAATCGAAGACACTTCAGCAAGCCGCTGCGATTTGTGATCAGATGATTGCCGCCGGCTTGGATCGACAATCTTTTGTCGTTGGACTCGGGGGCGGCGTGATCGGAGATATTTCGGGATTCGTCGCGGCGATTTATCATCGGGGAATTCCGCACGTGCAAATCCCAACCACGCTTCTGGCCATGGTGGACAGCTCCATCGGTGGGAAGACGGGTGTGAACACCAGCGCCGGAAAAAACCTGATCGGAGCAATTCATCACCCTGCGCTCGTGATTGACGATGTCGATGTCTTGAAAACTTTGCCACGACGCGAGTTTAATCAGGGCTTCGCCGAGATCATCAAGCACGCGATCATCGCGGACGCGGAAATGTTTGTAGGCCTCAAAAATGTCGATCTTGAAGACCTCGCGCCGCTGATCCGTCGCAACATCGAAATAAAATCGAAAATCGTGGCAAAAGACGAGCGTGATCGCACGGGCGAACGCGTGCTTCTTAATTTCGGTCATACTGTTGGCCACGCGATCGAGCGCGCAGGGAATTACCGCGAATTTCTTCACGGCGAAGCGATCAGTCTTGGAATTGTCGCAGCCTGCAGTGTTTCAATGAAAAAAGCGGGGCTGCCGCGCGACCAGCGCGATGGAATTGTCGATCTTTTGCAGCGATTTGATTTGCCCGCACGGCTGCCGCCAAATTTTCAGCGCGAGAAGATTTTCCAAGCGCTTCCATACGATAAAAAATTCGAGAGCGGAAAAATCCGCTTTGTCGTGACACCTCGGATCGGGTCGGCGCATTTATCGAACGAGGTGACAATGGAAGACATTCGCGAAGCAGTTGATCAACTGTAGGGCGTCTGTGTCAGACGCCAGGCTTTCACAGAAACGCCCTACAACAAGCGATTGAGGTCAATCGCCACTACGTCTTGCTTTCGAATAATATTCGACCAATCCATCGACCACGCTGTCGGCGTATTCGCGAAAAATGCTTTTCCGCTCGATGCCGTTAACATTTCGGACTCCTTCGTAATCGCCAGCCTGGATGCGAGCAAAAGCGTCTCTGCTATTCATGACGTACGGCTCACAATAAACGACCGGACAACGATAAAGCCGCGTCGCGAGCAAATTGCGCGCGTACACGTAACCGCTGCTGCCGACCCTGGTTGTGCTGTTCGTGGTCGGATATTCATAAGGCGGCAATTTTGTTTCGCGAGCCATTGCAGCCGCAATCATGTCGGCGAGCGGCAATTCTTCATCGTAGGCGCGGCTCAAGAGTCGCCGGATCATCTCGAATCGTTCATCGTCGAACTCGAGCTCGTCTTGCAAATATGAGCCATTCACGAGCAAATGAAGATGATTCGCATCGATCAAAGCCGGGTTGTTCGGATCGCCCCAACCCTCGGCATTGAAATGCAAGCAAAGCACGAGATCGGGATGCAATTTCGTGTTCACGAGCACAGCCCGCCGACGGATCTCGCTGTAACGATAAAATAAAATTTCGCTCTGCCAGCGAATTGTTTGCTCTTTTCCGGGATCGTTTGGATCAAGAACGTCCGGTCGCGGATGCGGCACGCCGTTCTTAATAAGAATTTTTCTGGCGAGTTCCCGAAAATCGTCCGGCCGTTTTGCCGTAACTGGTTCATTGCTGTTCCGGACAAAGAAAACTTTCGCGCCCAACTGACGAAGTCGCGGCGCCAGGAGTCGCGCGACCTTCAAGACGAGATCGCCTTCCTGGACTGGCTGGCTGCTGTCGACCTGAAACCAGCGCTCTTCTATCTTTGCCCATTTTCCACCGAGATGACCTGGGTCGAGCGCGAGCCGTAAACCCGATAGCGGCTTTTCCGGTTTCGCGGGCGGCAACGATTTCGCCGCACGCCAAAGGTGCGGTACCGGATTACACGAGGCGTCGTTCTCCGCGAACCGCAGCGTAAAAAACTTTTGCGCCTTCCGATTCATCAGGATCCGGGCGGTGTTCTCGTTTATTTCGATCAAATCCTGAGCGAATCCATGCGTGCAGTAAACGTCCTGAATTAATCGGGTGAACTCGTCGTGAGTAATTGTTTCCTGATATTTTTCCAAGACGGCCCACTTTGGATGCGAGCCAAGAATTCCAAGATTATCCGCAGTTTGGCTGTTCCCAGAAAGGATCGACAAAGAGAGGGCGAGGAGACCGAGTTGGCTTCGCACTTTCTCGAAATGAAACATCGACGTTGTGAGCTTCTTTAATACGATGCCTGCAGAATGCTACGGATTCTTTTTCTAGGTGATATCGTCGGTGAGCCGGGGCGCAATGCCGTCATCGCCCGTTTGCCCGAGCTGAAAGAGAAGCACGCATTGGATTTCGTCATTGTGAACGGCGAGAACGCCGCCGGCGGTCGGGGAATAACAGGAAAAATCACAATTGATCTTTTGCGGGCCGGAGTTTCTGTTGTCACAAGCGGCGATCATATTTGGGACCAAAAAGAGATCGTTGCATTCCTCAATCTCGAACCGCGCTTGCTGCGCCCGGTGAATTATCCCGATGGCGCACCCGGCAGCGGATCGATCGTGCTGGAAACAGCCAAGGGCAAAATCGGCGTGATCAACATCCAGGCTCGCACCTTTATGCAACCGATTCTGGAGAACCCGTTTCACGCGGTGGAAGCAGCAGTAGCGAAAATGCGCGATGAGACTGCAAACATCATTGTAGATGCACACGGTGAGACGACGAGCGAGAAAATAGCGCTCGGCCGATTTCTCGATGGAAAAGTATCGGCTGTTATCGGGACTCACACGCATGTTCAGACAGCGGACGAGCAAATCTTCCCCGGCGGCACGGCGTTTTTGTGCGACGCAGGGATGTGCGGTCCGGTCAATTCAATTCTCGGGCGCGCCATCGAACCGATCATGAACCGCTTCATTTCAAATCTGCCGGGGTCGTTTCCTGTCGCTGCCGGCGAAGTGCGACTGCGAGGAGCATTGATAGAGGTCGACGAAATAACCGGGCGTGCTCTGCGGATCACGCGCGTGGACGAAGCGGGACTGAGTGAGTCCGCCACACCGGAACCCGAGCCAAAGATCGACATCGAACACGCGTCTTCCCCGGAACAAACCTAAAGAGTTGTGCTTGCATGCCAGCTATTCGCGGCTTGAGTTTCGAATTCTTCAAAAAGACCAACGTCCAAAAAAAATCATGAAAAAATATTCTGCTCTTACTCTGATCATGGCCGTGGCGGTTTGCATGTCGCAAGTCGCCCAGGCACAAGGCAACAAAGAAGCGAACAAGCTTGCGCGAGACGGCGCGGAAGCCTCCAAGAGTCAAGATTACGACAAGGCCGTGGAGCTGCTTCGCAAAGCGACCGCGCTTGACCGCAAGTACGCTGCGGATCTCGCTGTTGCCTACCAACAACGCGGATTCGCCTCTGCGAGCAACCAGAACTTTCAGGGTGCCGTGCAGGATTTCACCGAAGCGCTCAAAATCAATTCACGAGACGCGCGCATTTACGAACAACGCGCAGCAGTGGAGATGAAAATGCGCGATTACGACAAGGCGCTGGCCGATTACTCCGAGCTGATCAAGCTCAAGCCAAACGAAGTCCGCTACCTGAACTATCGCGCCTATATTTACGAGGTTAAAGACGACGTTCAAAATTCGATGGCGGATACGGAGAAAGTTTTGAAGCAGGATCCCAACAATCAGGACGCGAAAACCCGGAAACAGCGCTTGGAGCAGAAGCTAGCTGAAAGGATGCCATTGACTCCGCCGCCACGTGCCAGTTCGCCAAAAGCGTCACCACCGGCGGCAAAGACACCCTAGCCTGCAAGAGGAGGCGAGACGCGCAGCCGTTTGCGATTACGTTCCGTTCGGTGAACTGGCCGTCTCGTCTTCGCCGACTGTTTTCGGCGGCGGCGCACTGAATCGCCGTTTCCGTCGGTTCGCCGGCAAGGGCGAAAGTGTCATTGTCACGTTTCGGCCCGTGATTTTCGGCTCCATTTCCACTTGTGCCATACCGGAAAGATCGTCACGGACCTTCTCCATCAACTGCATGCCGAATTCCTGATGCGCCATTTCCCGGCCCCGAAATTGCAGCTGTACCCGAACTTTATTTCCTCGATCGAGGAATTCTTCACCGTGACGAATTTTCGTCAGATAATCGTGATCGTCGATGTTAACCCGGAATTTAAGTTCTTTCAGCTTCGCGCCCGCCGGTCTTCTGTCCCTCTCGTGTTTGGAGATATCGTATCGGAATTTTCCGAGCGCGACGATTTTGCAAACCGGCGGATTTGCCGTCGGCGCAATCTCGACCAGATCGAGACTGAGACTTTGAGCTTTGCGCAACGCATCCGACAACTTCATGATGCCGAGCTGTTCGCCGCTGGAGCCTAAAATGACCCGGACTTCGCGGGCGCGAATCCGACCATTTACACGAAATTGTTGTTGCAGATTAAGTCAAGCTCCTTGCCGGCGAAACGGGAGTGTTCCGTCCCGCCGTATTTTCCTTCATCGCAATTTCCGGCTTCCACTTGCGTGAATTGACCGGAACACTCTGACACCGCCGCAGTTGCGATCGACCGCGACAATGGGCTCGTGTTTTTCGCGAGCCGAAGGGAAGTTGTAAACAAGAATTCGCCGCTGGCAAGGCCAATCTCGTGACAATCACATGTCGATCTTGCGTCAAGCGGGTGGAACTCCGAAATGCGCGGCATGTGTTGTGTAAGCCTCCGCATCATCCAACATCGCGCCAAGCGCAGTGACCAGCGGCGTTGCCCTCGCAAATCCGGAGAACACTGCACGATCGCCAATTTCGCTGTCGAGGACAAATGTGGGCCGCTGCGTCACTTTCAACGAGTGAAAATCAGCGGTATCGGCGCGAACACGCGTCTCGATCACAACCGAACGAGCGCGTTCAAGCAATTCTTTTGTGTCGAGATTGCCCGCTTTCGCTCCAATCTCTGCAGCGATTTTCCAGTCGCCAAATCTCTTTCCCTCATGCAGTCCCGCATAAGCCAGTGCGAGCCGCACACGGTCATCAGTAACTCCAAAATCCCTCGCAGCTTCAGCCACACAATTGGGCGCGAGATATTCCGGCTGGCCCGGTTCGAACCATGCACTGCTCAACATGAAAGGCGAGCGCATGATGGTACCGCTGCGCCGGTAAAACCATTCTTCCTGCTCGTGTGAAGCCGGCAGCCCGGTTTTATCGAGCAGCGCAATCTTCCACAGAAATTCCACTCTGCCTTCGTAGCGCCTTTTCAACTCAGCCCACGCCGGCTCGGCGAAGAAACACCACGACGAAATGACATCAAGGTAGTAGGTGACGGAAATCCGCATAAACTGAATTGGATGTTGGACGTTTTCTGCCTTGCGCAAACTAATCTTTAACGCCCAACGTTCAACGCCCAACGTGCGATGACTGCTCGCGTCTTTGTAAGGTCAATATCGTGGACCTGAATCACGTTTTTCTTTTTCTGGCAGTGGTTTCACCCCTGCTTGTCTTGGCGCGGGCGTGGCGTCCCGGTGGACCTACCCATGGCTGGCGCATCGCCGCGCTCATCGTTCTCACGATTTCCAGCATCGCGTGGATCCTCTCGCGCACTACAGCCGGATACATCGGCGGGGCGCTCTGGTTCGCTCTTCTGTTTCTTCCGGCAATTGGATTGCGCAAAATGACGGAGCTTGCCGCGCACGGAGATTACAAAGCGGCCCGAAGACTTGGCGCGGCTCTCCAAGCGTTGCACCCGACCGCTGAGTTGCGCGGCCAGCTACAACTCTTTCGTCGTTTAGAGGAATCTAATCAGCTGCGGGACATTTCGGGATTCGGCCCGCCCCCAATTGGACACAAACCCGCGCAGCAAGAACCTGTCCTGAGCGCGAGCCGAATAGATCGACATCGTCCTTTTCAGCGCGCGCCCGTCGTTCTCATCTTAATTCTCCTCAACACGGCCGCCTTTTTGTTCGAAATCTCGTTCGGCAATTGGAATGACCCGGAAGTTTTGCACCGGATCGGCGCCTTGGAGCCGTACGCCGTTGTGATGCAAGGCGAATACTGGCGTCTTTTCACCGCGCTTTTTTTGCACGGCGGTTTCGCCCATCTGCTGTTCAATCTTTTCGCGCTCTATGTTCTTGGCCCGCCCCTGGAGCGATCAATTGGGGCGGCGAGATTCGCCGTGTGCTATTTAGTTTCAGGACTTGCCTCGAGCGCGGGCGTAGTGCTCCTGACAGTGATCGGCCTCGTGCAAGTGGCTCAGCTCGTCGGCGCATCGGGATGCATCATGGGTATCGTCGGCGCGTGGGCGGGATTTTTGCTGCGACACCGTCACGCGCCGCACGCGAGGCGGCGCCTGGCAAATGTCTTCATGATTATCGCGATCCAAACAGCCTTCGATCTTTCGACACCGCAAGTGAGCATGGCAGCGCATCTTTGTGGATTAATCGGCGGGTTTTTTCTCGGGCTTATTCTCACCCCGCGCGCAGTACCTGCAGCCCCGCAGTCGCGGAATGACTCCGGCCAGAACTAAACGCGGTTGCCGCAAGTAACGACCGCGGCTAGAACCAGCGGTAGATGAACCGATCAGAGGCTTCGCATCGCTACGCAATCCGCGGAGGCAAGGAAGGCAAACAGCGTCTGAACCTCCTGGCTCGTGTGATGTTGCCAACGACATCGCAATTATTGAAAACGGTCGGTCTCAGGCAGGGAATGGAGTGCCTGGATGTAGGTTGTGGTGGCGGCCACGTATCGCTCCTTATGGCAAGCATGATTGGCCCGGCAGGTAAGGTCGTCGGCACTGACACAGATAAAGAAATTCTCGAGCTGGCAAAAGAAGACGCCGAAATCGCAAAGACAGGCAACGTCGAGTTTCATCAGGTGGATGCATGCCTATGCCAATCGCACGAAGACTACGATTTGATTTATGCGCGGTTTCTCCTCTCGCACTTGAGCGAGCCCGAGAAATGCCTTGAAACAATGGTAGAGGCTTGCAGGCCCGGCGGAATAATTGTCGTCGAGGATGTCGATTTTGCCGGCAGCTTTTGTTATCCGATTCGTCCAGCTTATGAGAGGTATTTGGAACTCTATCAGAAGGTCGTAGCGCGAAGAGGCGGTGATCCGAACATCGGCCCCAAGCTGCCAGGGATGCTGCGCAAAGCAGGCGCGAAAGGCATTCAACTCAATGTGGTTCAACCGACTCACATGCAAGGCGAAGGCAAATTGATGGCCTCAATGACGATGGAGCGAATATCGGGCGCGGTGATTTCGGAAGGACTCGCCACTGAAAGCGAGGTGCAGCAGATCGTTAATGAATTAAATCACGCTGCGACAGATTGTGAAACGGCGATGAGCTTGCCCAGAGTTTTTCAGGTCTGGGGCC